>NZ_JBBIAM010000067.1:0-50733 GCF_054185185.1 Bradyrhizobium sp. UFLA05-153 | reverse complement strand
CAGATCATGTCGTGGCGCTGCGAAAGTCTCTGCCAAAAATCAAGTTCATGCGTAGCGTACCTGTGACGGGACCCGTGGCAGTGCACGTGGCGCGCACATATGATGGAATTGTCGAGTGGATCCTGCTTGATAGTCACCGCCTAGGCGATATCCAGATTGGTGCACAGGGCGTTACGCATGACTGGAGCATCAGTCGAACGATTGTCGAGACCGTTCGTACCCCGGTCATACTCGCCGGTGGACTCGGACCGGACAATGTCAAAGAGGCCATCCGGTCTGTCCAACCCGCCGGCGTTGACTCAAAAACAAAGACCGACCGCGAGGGCACCCACGCGAAAGACCTGGCGAAGGTCGAAGCGTTCTATCGCGCTGCGAACTGCGGTTAACCAGCGAGGAGGTTTTTGACAGCTACTACAGTGGTCATCGATGGGGCGGCGGCGCTATCGGCTTGTCAGCAGCACCGCCTAGAGATAGTGGAAAAACACGGTCGGCATCGGCAAATCCGTATGAAGTCCCGCGGCAGGGACGTGCGGTGAGGTCCTGGCAAGTCGACCGGACAGACGGTTCTTCGATCAGGTCGGAAGCATTTTTTCCGGGACATTCGCCAGTGATTTCGGCAAAGATTGTCCCTTGCGAAAGCCTCGAGATCATCGACCTGCTGTGAACCATAACCCTAGTGACGACAGCCAAGTCGCAGACGAACGTCGCAGCCTGTTGGGTCTCGCGGCGATGGCCCTCATCATTGGAGCAGCCACCGGATGTGTTGGGGCTGTTTTCCGGCTTTTGCTCGCGCATGCCGATCGTCTGCGCGATGCGATGATCGCCTGGGCCTATGGCCACGCGATCTGGGGATTCTTGATCGTCGTCGGCACGTGCGCTGTCGCAACCCTGGTTGCCGCGTGGATGGTCAGGCAATTCTCGCCACACGCTTCGGGCAGCGGCATTCCGCATGTCGAAGCTGTCCTGCGCGAAGAGATTCCACCGGCTCCGTTTGGTCTGGTGCCAGTGAAATTCATCGGGGGGATACTGGCGATAGGCTCCGGGCTGGCGCTGGGCCGCGAGGGGCCGACCGTCCAGATGGGCGCTGGTATCGCGGTTTTCGCCGCGCGCGTCTGCCGGCTCTGCGGTGCGGACTCCCGAGTGCTGCTGGCGGCCGGCGCCGGCGCCGGCCTTGCAACGGCCTTCAATGCGCCGATTGCCGGGCTCGTGTTTGTGCTGGAGGAGTTGGTGCAGAGGATCGAACACCGCGTTGCCATCGCCGCACTTGCAGCGCTGGCAACGGCGATCCCGGTCGCAAGGCTGCTTCTCGGTGACGCGCCCGACTTCCAGATCGGGCCGCTGAGCTACCCCAGCGCTGAGTCCGCCCCGCTGTTCTTTACTCTGGGTGGCATCGCGGGCCTGCTGGCCGTCGCATACAATCGCACCCTGCTCGCGACCATCGCAGTTCGGGACCGATTCGGACGGCTACCGATCGAGCTCCGCGCCGGATTGATTGGCGCAAGCGTCGGCATATTGGCCTGGTTCGCGCCCGAGCTGGTCGGCGGCGGAGATCAGATCACGCAGCGCACGCTGATCGGCCGCGAGAGCGTGGGGATCCTGGGGTTCGCGTTCCTGGTCCGGTTCGGGCTCGGCGCTCTCTCATATGCCGCCGGCACTCCCGGCGGATTGTTCGCACCCTTGCTCGTGCTGGGAGCCCAGTCTGGGCAGTTGTTCGGAGCGGCTTGTCGCCTTGCATTCCCAAAGCTCGCTGTCCAGCCGGAAGCATTTGCATTGGTGGGCATGGCCGCTTTCTTCACCGGCGTGGTGCGTGCGCCGGTTACCGGCATCGTTCTCGTCGCCGAAATGACCGGTAACGTGACGATGCTGCTGCCGATGCTGGGCGCCTGCTTCATGGCGATGCTGCTACCCATGCTGCTGGGCAATGCACCGATCTACGATTCCCTGCGTGAGCATACGCTGCGCTTGGAGCGGCAAATCAGACAGAGATGACCGCCGAAGGCTAAGCAATCTTCGACAAAGGCAAAGCGCACCCGATGCCCGCTTATTGCCCGGGTTCGAAGCCCTGATTGCGAGCCTGGGAACTCACCTCGGAAACAGCTTGTCGCGGATGTAGCGCGAAGTCGGCGTCAGCCTCAGGCGTCGTGGCTTCCGCCAGACCGCCTTGTCGATTTCCTTCTTGTCTCCGATCTTCAACTGGCCGAACGCGTTCTTCGCCAGAAAAATCGCATCGCTCATCTTCCGCCCGGACCGGCGGTTTTTCCCTTTCACTTCCTTCCAGAGCGTTAAAGAGCCTAGCTTCAACTTTGGCAGTTCTTCCCCGATCTCGCGGCGAAGGCACTTCCTGTCACTCTCACCTGCACGCCTGCGTCCGCCCGGGAACATCCAGCGCTTATCGCGCCGTCGCCGGACCAGGAGCACGCGCCCCTTCTTTGCCGCAACGAGTTTGGAGGACTTTGCCATAATCCCTGCGAATCGATTTCACCAATGAGCATCAGTCTAGACCAGTCGGTTCGGCCGACAATAATGGGCGCTGCGTTTGCCACCCTGTATTGTCCCGGTATTGGCTAGCCGGAGCGTGACCAAGTTTGCCCCTGCCGCTCTCGATACACCAGCGGCGCATCACGATCGTCCCCGAACTTCACTTCTCAAATCGGCCAGGACCCTCCATTGTGCCGGCCCGAAACGAATGGATCTGGAGCAGCATCAATGTCGGACAAGGTCTCGCGTCGCCAGTTTGCGAAGATCGCGGGGCTGTCCGCAGCAGGGATGGCGGCGCCGGGGCAATCCGTCGAGGCGAAGCCCGATGCCGGGCCGCGCAGCTCGCGCGGGTTTCCGCCGGGTTTCCTCTGGGGTACCGCCACCTCGTCCTATCAGGTCGAGGGTGCCGTTACTGAAGACGGGCGAGGGCCCTCGATCTGGGACATTTTTACGCGCGTGGCCGGCAAGATCGAGGACGGCACCAATGGCGACCGCGCCAATGAGCACTTTCATCGTTACAAGGACGACATCGCGCTGATCAAGGAGCTCGGCTGCAAGGCCTATCGCTTCTCGATCGCCTGGCCGCGGGTGTTTCCGGACGGCGACGGCAAGCCGAACCCGAAGGGGCTCGACTTCTACAATCGCCTGATCGACGAGCTCCTGACGAACGGCATCGAGCCGTGGCTCACACTCTATCATTGGGACCTGCCGCAATCGCTGCAGGATCGTTTCGGCGGCTGGCGCTCGGCCGAGACCTGCAAGGTGTTCGGCGACTATGCGGCCTATGTTGCGCGGCACCTGACCGATCGCGTCAAGAACGTGTTCACGTTGAACGAGAGCGGCAGGTTCGTCTATTTCGGCTACGGCATCGGCATCGACGCGCCGGGGCTGACGCTGTCGCAAGCCGAGGTGAACCAGGTCAGGCACAATACCGCGCTGGCGCACGGGCTCGCGGTGCAGGCGGTCCGCAGCTCCGGCCGCCGCGGCACGAGGATTGGGCCGGCCGAGAACATCGATGCCTGCATTCCCGCGATCGACACGCCCGAGAACGTCCGCGCCACCGAGATCGCGCTGCGCGAGTTGAACGCGAGCTATCTCAACGTGATCATGGAAGGCAGGTACACCGACGCCTTTCTGAAATTCGCTGGGGCCAACGCGCCGAAATACACCGATGCGGAGCTGAAGATCATCTCCTCGCCGATCGACTTCCTCGGCCTCAACATCTACGCGCCGCAGCATTATGTCGTGGCCTCCGACAAGGGCGCCGGCTTCTCGCTGCTGCCGATCCCAAAGTCGTTTCCGCACATGAATTCGGACTGGTTGCGCGTCGGCCCCGAGACGATCTACTGGGTGCCGAAGTTGGCTGCGAAGATATGGAAGACGGGCGCGATCTACATCAGCGAGAACGGCGCCTCCGGCGACGACCAGGTCACGCCGGACGGCAAGATTTTCGACACCGACCGTATCATGTATTTGCGCAACTATCTCGCCCAGCTCGAGCGCGCGACGGCGGAGGGCGTGCCTGTGAAGGGCTATTTCCTCTGGAGCCTGATGGACAATTTCGAGTGGGTCTACGGGCTCAACAAGCGCTTCGGCCTCTACCACGTGAACTTCGATACCCAGGTCCGCACGCCCAAGCTCAGCGCGAGCTTCTACCGCAACGTGATCGCGAAGAACGCGGCGGGGGTGTGAGGCACTTCGCCCTCTCACTCCTGATTGCGCGACCATCGCTTGTTGCCGGCGATTTGTCTTGACGCATCAAATGGTTTCGCGGAACGGCCGTGCATCATCCGGCAATCGTATTTCTACTTTGCATGGGGTTGTTTTTCAGCTTTTGCGAAAGGGTAGTCCGGCCGGCCCCGATTGACTCCGCTCTCCCCCTGATTCAAAACCGCGCTCAACAGCCAAGAACAAGAGGATAACGCCATGGTTGACGCGCTGATCATCGATGCCTGTCGGACGCCGCGCGGGGTGGGCAAGGCCGGCAAGGGGGCGCTGTCGGGGATCCATCCGCAGCAATTGGGCGCCACCGTGCTGCGCGCGCTCGCCGATCGCACCGGCATCGACACTGCAGATGTCGACGACATCGTCTGGGGCTGCAGCGCGCAGGTCGCAACGCAAAGCGGCGACCTCGGGCGGATGTCGGCGCTCGACGCCGGCTATGACGTGCGCGCCAGCGCAGTGACGCTGGACCGCTTCTGCGGCTCGGGGATCACCAGCGTCAGCATGGCGGCGGCCTCGATCATGGCGGGCGCGGAAGATCTCGTCATCGCCGGCGGCTGCGAGATGATGTCGATGGAGGGACGGCGCGGCGGCGGTCCGATGATGATGGACTCCGGCAATCTGCGCCTGCGCGCAAGGCATCCGCAGTCGCATCAGGGCGTCTGTGCGGATGCGATCGCGACCATGGAGGGCATCACGCGAAGGGATGTCGATGCGCTCGGGCTGGAGAGCCAGAAGCGCGCGGCGCATGCGATGGCCAATGGGCACTTCAAGAAGAGCCTGGTGCCAGTCTATCGCGAGGACGGCAGCCTCGCGCTCGACCACGAGGAGTATCCGCGGCCGCAGACCACGATGGAAGGCCTTAGCAGCCTCAAGCCGGCATTCCCTGCAATCGCCGACTATGCGCTCGACGACAAGGGCACGACCTATCGCGGCCTGATCCTGCAACAATATCCGGACCTCATAATCGACTTCGTGCATCACGCCGGCAATTCCTCCGGCGTCGTCGATGGAGCAGCTGCGATCCTGTTGGCTTCGCCGACCTATGCCAAAGCGCATGGGCTGAAGCCTCGCGCCCGCGTGGTCGCGATGGCGAATATGGGGGACTCGCCGACCCTGATGCTGAACGCTCCGGGGCCGGCGACCCGCAAGGTGCTGGCCAAGGCCCACCTGACGATCGACGACATCGATCTCTTCGAGATCAACGAGGCCTTTGCAGTGGTTGCGGAAAAGTACATCCGCGATCTCCGGCTCGACCGCGCCAAGGTCAACGTCAACGGCGGCTCGATCGCGCTCGGCCACCCCATTGGCGCCACCGGCTCGATCCTGATCGGCACCATCCTCGACGAACTCGAACGGCGCGACCTGAAGCGCGGCCTCGTTACGATGTGCGCCGCCGGCGGCATGGCGCCGGCGGTGATCATCGAGCGGGTTTAGCCTTCTTTCATAGGGTGAATCGCGCTCCTCCTTGCACAAAGAGGGCGGTCGTCGCTTGTCGAGAGCATGGAATCAGCTTTAGCAATGGCGTCGCGGGCCTTTGAAATAAGGCAAAAAGCGCTGTTTTGGCTGCCATCCGCTCTGGAAGTGGCTAAAAAAGCAGGGTTTTTGTCACAGCGGGACAAAAAAGCCCGTAATTTTCGCGACAAAACTGTGCAGAAGGCTATAGGCCTTCAACGGTTGGTCTAATATGCAACCGGCAACGAATCAGAGGAGACACGATGCCAACCCAACTTTCCAAATCGCAGCTGATCGAAAAGATCGCGACTGCCACCGAGCTTTCCAAGCGCGACGTCAAGAACGTCATGGAGACCTTGACGGACGTCGGCCACAAGGAGCTCAAGAAGAACGGCCTCTTCCTGGTGCCGGGCTTCGCCAAGTTCGTGGTCATCAAGAAGCCCGCGACCAAGGCGCGCAAGGGCACCAACCCGTTCACGGGTGAAGAGATGATGTTCAAGGCCAAGCCGGCCCGGAAGATCGTCCGCGCACGGCCCGTGAAGGCCGCCAAGGACGCCGTGGCCTAACGGCTAAAAGCAAAGGCCCCCTCCACAAGAGGGGGCCTTTTGTTTTGAGGTGCCGCAGGGGTGAGGCGGAGGGGTCAGCCCCTGCGGTATCTGGCTTTGACCCGAACGGGCTGAAGCCGACCGCGCGGCGCGGGGATCTGCTCCCGGAGCCGGCCGATCGCTCGATCGAGCCATTGCCGCAGCCGCTGCACAGTTCGCTTCGTCTTCATCCTTTTCAACACCATCGTCATCACCGTTCTCACTCGGCTGCCTCGACCTGCGGCTTGGTCGGGTCGAGCGCTTCGGCGACCGCCTCGTCGACCCGCTCGAGCCAGATGAATTCGAGGCTCTCGCGCGCGCCCTTCGGGATGTCGTCGAAATCCCGCTTGTTGCGCGCCGGCAGCATCACCCGCTTGAGGCCAGCTGCGGCCGCCGCCACCACCTTCTCCTTGATGCCGCCGACCGGCAGCACCAGGCCGCGCAGCGAGATCTCGCCGGTCATGGCGGTGTCGTTGCGCACGGTGCGGTTGGTCAGCAGCGACGTCAGCGCCGTGAACATCGCAACGCCTGCGCTCGGGCCGTCCTTCGGGGTGGCGCCCGCCGGGACGTGAACGTGGATGTCGCTCTTCTCGAACAGCGAAGGCTCGATCCCGAGCTGGCTGGCGCGGCTCTTCACCAGCGTCATCGCGGCCTGCGCGCTCTCGCGCATGACGTCGCCGAGCTGGCCGGTCAGGATCAGGCTGCCCCTGCCGGGCACGCGCGTCGCCTCGATGAACAGAATGTCGCCGCCGACCGGCGTCCAGGCGAGGCCTGTGGCAACGCCGGGCACGCTGGTGCGCAGCGCGATCTCGCCCTCGAAGCGCGGCTGGCCAAGCACGGGGGTGATCTCCTTCGCGCTCACCACGACCTTGGCCGCCGTGCCCTCGGCGATCTGCACCGCCGCGTGCCGGAGCACCTTCCCGATCTCGCGCTCCAGCCAGCGCACGCCAGCCTCCCGCGTATAGCCCTTGACGATCAGCTTCAACGCCTCCGGCTCGATCTCGGCCTGGTCCGCCGTCAGGCCATTGGCCTCGAGCTGACGCCGCACCAGATAGCGCTTGGCGATCTCGAGCTTCTCGTCCTCGGTGTAGCCGGCAAGGCTGATGAGCTCCATGCGGTCCAGAAGGGGGCCCGGGATCGAGTCCAGCATGTTGGCCGTGGCGATGAAAACCACGCGCGAGAGATCGAAGGGCACGCCGAGATAATTGTCCCGGAACGTCCCGTTCTGCTCGGGGTCGAGCACCTCCAGCATCGCGGCCGAGGGATCGCCCTGCACGCCGCGGCCCATCTTGTCGATCTCGTCCAACATCATCACGCAGTTCCGGCTGCCAGCCTTCTTGATGCCCTGGATGATGTTGCCGGGCAGCGCGCCGATATAGGTGCGGCGGTGGCCGCGGATCTCGGCCTCGTCGTGCACGCCGCCGAGGCTGACACGCACGAATGGGCGATCCATCGCACGCGCGATGGACTGGCCGAGCGAGGTTTTGCCGACGCCGGGCGGGCCGACGAAGCACAGGATCGGCGCCTTGCCATGCGGCGCGAGCTTGCGCACCGCCAGATATTCGATGATGCGGCTCTTGATCTTCTCCAGGCCATAGTGGTCCGCATCGAGGATGCGGCGGGCCTCAGCGATGTCGATCGGCTTCTCCTCCGGGATCGCCCATGGCAATTCGATCAGCCAGTCCAGATAGGTGCGGACCATGCCGGCTTCGCCGGCGGCTTCCGGCATGCGCTCATAGCGGCGCAGCTCCTTCCTCGCATGGGCTTCTGCTTCCGGCGGCATTTTTGCTTTGGCGATGGCCTCGGTCAGTTCGGCGACCTCAGCAGCCTTGCCGTCGCCTTCGCCGAGCTGCCGCTGGATGGTCGCCATCTGCTCGCGCAGGATCGCCTCGCGCTGCCGCTCGTCGAAGACCGCCTTGGTCTGCTGGCCGATTTCATTGCTGATACGCAGCACCTCCAGCCGCTCGCCGAGCTGCTTGGACACTTTCTCCATGCGCACGGAGAGATCGACGGTTTCCAGGATCTCCAGCTTGTCCTGCGGCTTGATGTCCATATAGGCGGTGGCGAGATCGGCCAGCGCGCCGGGCGCGGTCGTGCCCTGGAACATCGCCACCAGCTCCGGCGGCACCTGCGGCAGGAGCTGGATCGCCTCGATCGCCTGGCGCTGCAGATTGAGAAAGCGCGCCTCGATCTCCGGCGAGGTCGTGCTCGGCTCTGGAATCTGCTGCACGCGCGCGGCCGGGAACGGCGCCCCCGGCAGGAAGTCGAGAACGCGCGCGCGCTGCACGCCCTGGCAGACGATGTGATGGGTCTCGTCGGGCGCTGTGATGTAGCGAACGATGTTGGCGATGGTCGCGATCCGGTAGAGATCATCCGGCCCGGGGTCGTCGATGTCGGGGTTGCGCTGGAGCACGATGCCGATCGGCCGCTGCTCGCGCAGTGCCTGCTGCGCGGCGGCGATCGACTTCGGCCGCGCGATCGCGATCGGCGCGATCACGCCGGGAAACAGCACCATGTTGCGAACGGGGATGACGATCAGCGCGTCGTCCGGAATTTTCGCGGCTTCGGTATTCACGGTGGACTCGGTCTGTTGTTCGTTTGCCATGGTCGACCTCAAGCGGATTTGGCGAGGCGCAGCGCGACGCAGCCGTCCATCACGAAACGGCTGATGGCATAGCGTCCGACTGGCAGTGCAATACGGCGCTCGAAACGCCCCTGCGGCAGCTCGAGCCGGTGGATGCGGGCGTTGCGCAGTTCCGGCGGCAGCGTGCGCCGGCCCGAGATGACGAGCACGCCGTCATGGATCACCGTTTCGACATTGTCGGGATCGACGCCGGGAAGGGCGACCAGGATCAGGAGCTCCCGGTCGGTCTCCAGCACGTCGATCGGCGGCTCCCAGCAGGATTCCTGGCGGCCGAACTGCTGGCGCAGCCGCTCGCCGCGGTTGAGTTGCTCCAGGGCTTCGGAGAGCATCCAGTCGAGGGGATTTTTGGGTTGCATGGCGCAGGCTCTGGAATGGAAAGCCTGCATATGGTGCGCCCCCTGCAAAAATCCAGCGCGCCTGCCGGGTAGCGTCGGCACCTCTGCTTCGCGATCGTTCCGCGCTGATTTCCCAAAGCGGCGGGGTTGGGCTAAGCCGGTCGCAACGTCATCGTTCCCTGCATGTGGTGAGGAGATGGCCACGCATGCTCGATCTTGCCCTGTCGGCGTTTGTCACCCTGCTGCTGGTGGTCGATCCCGTCGGCCTCGTGCCGGCCTTCCTGGCCGCGACCGCCGGCATGCCGGAAGCGGTCAAGCGCACCGTCGCCTGGCGCGCGCCACTGATCGCGGCCTCGATCCTGGTCGTGATCGCGCTGATCGGAAACTGGCTGTTGCGCCAGCTCGGGATCGGCATCCCGGCGTTCCAGATCGCCGGCGGGCTGCTGCTGTTCGGCGTGTCCTACCGCATGATCTTCGGCGACCGGCCGCACCGCGAGGCGCGCGAGGCCGACAAGGCGCTGTCCGAGCACGCCTCCGACGTGGCGGTGTTTCCGCTCGCGATCCCCATGATGGCCGGCCCCGGCGCGATCGCGACCACGCTGCTGCTCACGGGCGACGCCAGCAACGTCGCCCGGCTCGGCATCAACATCGCGATCATCCTCCTGGTCTGCCTGCTCTGCATGATCTGCTTTGCCACCTCGACCCTGATCGCGCGCACGCTGGGGCGGACCGGCAATGCCGTGCTCTCGCGCCTGCTCGGCATCCTGCTTGCGGCCTATTCGGTGCAGTTCGTGCTGAACGGTATCGCCGCGGTCCGCGCCAGCCTGTCGTGATGCCGTCAGATCAGATCAATCTATTGATTTTGTTGTAATTTTCGCGTGGCTTCCGGGCCGGACATATCGCCGTCGGCAATTCCGTCCGCTTTCTCTTGCGCAGCCTCATGGCTTTGACGTAACTCGGGTCAATAAGAGCGCGGAACGCGCGCATCGCCAGGATGCCGATCCCGATGATAACACAGCGCATGGCCGGCGACGGCATGGCCGAAGAATAGAAGAGCCTCGCCGGTGTTTGCGCGGATCAGGCACATCGTCGATCGCAAGAGATCGCACAAGGGATCGAACAAGGCATCGAACCGGATGCTGGTCCGCATCCGCGCCCTCCTGCGCAGCAACGAATTCTACCTGATCCCGCTCGCGCTTCTGATCGGCGTCGCCACCGGCGGCGTCGTGACACTGATGGCCGAGATCGCGCAGATCGCACACGTTCTGATCTTCGGGATTCCCGTCGACGTTCGGCTCTCTGCCAATGCCTATGTCAGCCCGTGGGCGGCGCTGACCGCGCCCGCACTCGGCGGACTGGCGCTCGGCATGATGGAATGGTCGCGGCGGCGGCTGAAGATCTCGAGCGCAGTCGACCCGATCGAGGCCAACGCGCTGCGTGGCGGCAATCTGTCCCTGCGCGACAGCGTGGTGGTCTCGAGCCAGACGCTGATCTCCAACGGCTGCGGTGCCTCCGTCGGCCTCGAGGCCGGCTATACCCAGATCGGCTCCGGTATCGCTTCGCTGCTCGGTCAGTTCTTCAACCTCCGGCGCAACGATCTCCGCCTGATCGTCGGTTGCGGGGCTGCGGCCGCGATCGCGGCCGCCTTCGGCGCCCCGATCACCGGCGCGTTCTATGCCTGCGAGCTGATCGTCGGTGTCTATGCGGTAGGCAGCGCCGCGCCGATCCTGGCAGCCTCGCTCGCCGGCGCGCTGACGGCGCAATGGCTCGGCGGCGCGCCGTACTCCATCGAGATACCGAAGGTGAGCACGGTCGGCATCGAGCAATATCTGGCGCTGATCGGGCTCGCGCTCGTCACCGGCGGCGTGGGCATCGCCGTGATGCGCTCGTCCTCGACGTTTGAGCGTCTGTTTGCCTGGCTACCGGTCTGGCTGCGCCCGGTGATCGGCGGCCTCATCGTCGGCTGCTTCGCGATCACCACCCCGCAGGTGCTGGCGGCCGGCCATGGCGCGATGGTGCTCGATCTGTTTCACGACATGACGATCGGCCTGATCGCGCTGATCATTGCCCTGAAGCTGACGGCCTGCCTGATCTCGCTCGCCTCGGGCTTCCGCGGCGGCCTGTTCTTCGCCTCGCTGTTCGTCGGCAGCCTGATCGGAAAGTTCTTCGCTGCCGTGCTGCTGCTGATCAGCCCCAGCTTCGCGATCGATCCGCTGGTTGCGATGCTGACGGGCATGGCGACGCTCGGGGTTGCCATCGTCGGCGGTCCCCTGACGATGTCGTTCCTGGTGCTGGAGATGACGCGCAATGTCGACGTCACCGCCGTGGTGCTGGCGGGCTGCATCGTCACCTCGATCTGCGTGCGCTTCATGTTCGGCCATTCCTTCTCGACCTGGCGCCTGCATCTGCGCGGCGAGACCATCCGCAGCGCCAACGACGTCGGCTGGCTGCGCAACCTGACGGTCGAGCGGATGATGCGGAGCGACGTCGGCAAGGTGCCATCCTCGACGACGATCGCCGCGACGAGGCGCGAATTCGCGCTGGGCTCGCGCCCGGGCATCGTCGTGGTCAACAACGCGGACGAATATGTCGGCCTCGTTATGCTGCCCGACCTGTTCTCCAGCGACCTCGACACCATCGCCGACGACATCCAGGTGATCGAGCTCGCCCGCTACACCGACATCGTACTGATCCCGGAAATGAACGTGAAAAGCGCGATGGCGGTGTTCGACGAGGCGGAGGCGGAGATGCTGGCGGTGGTCGAATCCGCCGACAGCCGCAAGGTGATTGGCTTCCTCACCGAGACCTTCGCCCGCCGCCGCTATGTCGAGGAGATCGACAAGGCCACGCGCGGCGTGCTGGGGGCGTTGTCGTAAGACGAGCGGTATCGGAGGAGGGGGAGCCGCGGCGCCCGCCGTCACTCGGCCTCACACTTTCCATGATGGGGTCTTGCTTTGGACAAACCGCATTGGCGATGATCGGCCAAGCGGAAATGCGAAAAACGCCCTTCGGGGCGACATTGGGCTGGGGTAGGAGCGCCAATGGATTCCGTGTCAAACCCGACACAAGTCGAGCCACATTTTGCGCTGTCCGCGCGAATGGACCAAGAGCTCACGCACACCTACGAGAAGATCAAAAGCGTGGATGAAGAGATCGCGCGCGCCAGCGAGAAGCTTTCCAGGCTGGAGCGCGAAGAGCGCGAGGAGCGTCGCGAGGAGCGTGATGACACACGCAGCCGTCTGCCGCGCGGCCGGCCAGTGGTGCGCGGCCTCGTCGGCCTGGTACTGGCAGCGGGGATTGGCACCGCGGCCTTGGTCTCGCAATCGTCCCGAGGTGATGAGGTCAGGCAGATGATCGCCGGCTGGGCACCGCTGCATGCTGCGATGCCGTCGCCGTCGCAAGCGCAGCCGCTGCCTGACGCGCAGCCGAGCCCGACTGTTCAGCTGGCCCAGGCCTCGCCGCAACCGGAGCCTGCCGCTCAGACCGTCCCGGAGGCGGTTGCGCCGACCGCAGCCACGCTCCCTCCGCAGGTGACGGAATTGCTCGAGAAGATGGCGAGTGATCTCGCCAACGTGCAGCAGGGCATCGAGCAGCTCAAGGCAAGCCAGGAGCAATTGAAGGCAAACCAGCAGCAGATGTCTCTCGATAACCTCAGGGTTGCCGACGAGCTGAAAGCGGGCCAGGAGCAAATGGCGCGTCTTGTCGCCAAAGCTCCTGATAACAATGCGCCGGTCAATGCGCCCGACAAGACCACCGGAAAGACTGTTCAGGCGCCCGATCCCAACGCGCGTCCCAAGACGGCCACTGCCGCCGTACCTCCACCGCGCCCGGCTTCGGCGCACAAGCCGGCGCAGGCGGCTCCTGCGCCGCATGCGGCGGTGCGACGGTCGGCGCCGGTGCAACTGGAGTCCGCGCAACAATAGTCTAGCGCCGCGAAAGCGGCGCGCGCAGGCTATCAGCTTGGTTCGGTTGAGGGCGCGACCACGAAGGCGACGATCCGGCGAACCAGTGGCAGGACCACCAGCAGCGTCGGAAAGGCGACGAGCCACGACAGTCCCCAGGCGGCTGGCCATGTCGCCAGGAAGAGAGGGGTTGGTCCGAGGCTCTTCAGTGTCGAGATGATCGACACCACGGCTGTCATGAGGATGGAAAGCACCAATGGCATGACGACAGGCGCATAGCGCGCCGGCAGTTTGCGAACCGCAATCATCTGATCTCTTTGGGAAATGGACGCGTCGGTCACGGTGAACCCTGAAAAATGCATCGATCCCGACCGCGTCGGTTGATGCGTTGGTTCACGTGAAACGCTTACGACGCCGAAGAACAGCGCGCTGGTTTCATAACGGCTCCGCTGACATCGATCAAGCCGGATTTGCCAGGCAGGTTTACAATCGTTTCAAATCGGCGCGGCGGATTGCCGCGAGCGGGCAACCACATCGCTGGGTTGTGGATTATATATCGTTTGCATATCTGAAATTTGGTTCTTTTGAGCGCGAACGGAGGAAGCTCAGATGACGGATCAAGCCATGATGTCCCTGAAAAGCAGAAACGTCCTGCTGGCCACGCTCGCTGGCCTCGCCCTTGTCGCGGCGTCGGCGGTGCCCTCGGCTGCTGCGTCACGCACGTCACTTTCGAAGACTGCCACAGTGGCCCCGGCTTCCGCCGCTGCGACCGACTTCAGTGCCGCGCGGCGCCGCTATTACCGTCGCGGACCGAGCGCCGCCGGTCTCGCCTTCATGGGCATGGCGACGGGCATGGTCGCCGGCGCGATCGCCGAGCAGCGCCGCCAGGAGTATTATGAGAACCGCTACTATTACGGCCCGGGTTCTTATGGTCCCGGCTACGGCTATTACGGCGGCGGGCCTTATTATGGTGGGCCGCGCTACTACTATCAGCCGTACTGAGGCCAGTCACACGCCCTACACCGTCATTGCGAGCGCAGCGAAGCAATCCAGGCTGTGTCTCCACGGGAAGATTCTGGATTGCTTCGCTGCGCTCGCAATGACGACGTGGGCGCATGCGAGGCCACAAGTGAGTTGCGCTGGTCGCCGGATCAACCTCGATCCGAAAGAACTCACCGCGCCGCAGGCGCCGAGAGCGAGCCGGTCGAGTAGCGCCACCAATCCAGTTCCCTCGGTTCGGTCGGCCAGACAGCGGCGTTGGAGTCGCGGAATGACTGGCTGGCCGAAGCAGGGGCCTTGCGGGCATGGTGCCGCTGGTTCGCCGATGCCATCTGGACCGTGAGGGTCGCGATCAACGTCGCGGTCAAAATGGCGAGTGCAGTTGTTCGCATCATCGATCTCCCTTGATCAACCTCGCTTGCTCATTCTGGCTTGGCGACGCCTTGGGTCGTTGGGGAGAAACATCTCCTGCCGGCGCCGCCCCTTTGGAGGTAGTGATGCGGCTTGCCTGACATCACGGTTTCGGCCATCACGAAGCGGCGAGCCGAAATTCTGGTCGCGGCCAAAAATTCGGCAATTGTGGCGGCTGGCCTGATGGACTCGCCGCGGGCGATCCGTTTGAATGGGACGAGTTGATGTTTCGAGCCACAACGATGTGGAAGTATTTGCTGCTCCTTGCCCTCTTGACCTCGCCCGTGATGGCGCAGGTCAAGCCGACGCCGAAGACCACGGCGGCCCGCACCGATCCCTGCGCCCCGATCGGGCGCACCGCGGACGGCAAGCTGGTCTATTCCATGAAATGCGAGAACCTTCCCGCACCGCCCACGCCACCGCCGCAGGCGGAACTGAAAGGAGCGCCTCCGCCCGCCGCCGAGCCGGAGCCCGAGACGCGGCGGAGCGGCATTTTCGGCTGGTCCTATGACCGCCGGTAGGGTGCACGCCACTTGCGCTCATCCCGCCGGAATGCTCTTTGCTTGAGAGTTCGCTTAAGAGTTACCTTTGGGGGCCGATGCCCTCCCACCTAGAGAGATGAGATGAGCAAACTCGTTATCCGCGCCGGCGATTTCACCTTCGATGCCCGTTTCGAGGAGCAGCTGGCGCCGAAAACCGTCGCCGCATTCCGCAAGGCCATGCCGTTCGAAAGCCACATCATCCACGTCCGCTGGAGCGGCGAGGGCGTGTGGATGCCGCTCGGCGACCTCGATTTCGGCGTCGGCTACGAGAACCACACCAGCTATCCCGCGCCGGGCCAGATCATCCTCTATCCCGGTGGCATCAGCGAGACCGAGATCCTGCTCGCCTATGGCGGCGTGCACTTCGCGAGCAAGATGGGCCAGCTCGCCGGCAACCACTTCATTACGCTGACCTCGGGCCTGGAGAATCTGGCGACGCTGGGCAAGAGCGTGTTGTGGAAGGGCGCCCTGCCGATCCGTTTCGAGGAAGTCTGATTTGTCGGAGCCCCGCTATCCCCGTGATCTGCGCGGCTATGGCCGCAACCCGCCGCATCCGCATTGGCCGGGTGGGGCCCGGGTCGCGGTGCAGTTCGTCGTCAATTTCGAGGAGGGGGGCGAGAACAACATTTTGCACGGCGACCGCGCCTCGGAAGCGTTCTTGTCCGACGTGCTGGGCGCGCAGCCCTGGCCCGGCCAGCGCCATGCCAACATCGAATCGATGTTCGAATATGGCTCGCGCGCCGGCTTCTGGCGGCTGTGGCGTATGTTCACGATGCGCAAATGGCCGACCACCGTGTTCGGGGTCGCCACCGCACTGAAGCGCAATCCGGAAATCGTTGCCGCGATGCAGGAGGCAGGCTGGGACATCGCGAGCCACAGCCTGAAATGGATCGAGCACAAGGACATGACCGAGGCGCAGGAACGCGCCGAGATCACCGAGTCCATCCGCGTGCATACCGAAGCGACCGGCGCGCGGCCGCTCGGGTGGTACACCGGACGCTCCTCGATCAATACCAACAGGCTGCTGATGGAAGAGGGCGGCTTCCTCTATCTCTGCGACTCCTATGCCGACGATCTGCCCTATTGGATCAAGGGCGCGGGCCGCAAGCAGCTCGTCATTCCCTATACCCTCGACAACAACGACATGCGTTTCATCAACGCGCAGGGCTTTGCGGAGGGCGAGCAGTTCTTCACCTATCTCAAGGATGCCTTCGACGTGCTCTATGCCGAAGGCGAGAGCGCGCCGAAGATGATGTCGGTGGGCCTGCATTGCCGCCTGGTCGGCCGTCCCGGTCGCGCGGCGGGGCTGATGCGCTTCCTCGACTATATCGGCAACCACGAGCGCGTCTGGGTGCCGACGCGATTGCAGATCGCGCGTCACTGGCACGACAATCTCGCCCACCTAGCCGACGACGCGTTCGAGATTGGCTGAGGCGGGCGGCGATGTCGCAGGTCTCGCTCTCCGATCTCAACGCTGCTGGCAAGGCTGATTTCGTCGCGGCGCTTGCCAATATTTTTGAGCATTCGCCATGGATCGCCGAGCGGGTGGCAGACCAGCGGCCGTTCGCCGGCGTCAATCAGTTGTTCGCAGCGATGACGGCGGCGGTCGAAAGTGCCACGCCGGAGTTGCAGCTGGCGCTGATCAAGGCGCATCCCGATCTCGCCGACAAGACGCAGCGCGCGGCGAAACTGACAGCGGAATCCAACGCCGAGCAGAATAGCGTGGGGCTGGACCGGCTGTCGGACGCCGAATACACGGCGTTCGAGCGCGTCAACAGCGCCTACCGGGCTAAGTTCGGCATCCCCTATATCGTCTGCGTGCGCCGCCACACCAAGGATTCCATCCTGCGCGATTTCGAGCAGCGCCTCCCGAATGATGCCGAGACCGAGACACGCCGCTCGATCGCGGAGATCTGCCGGATCGCTGCGTTGCGGCTCGACCAGCTCGTGGTCGCCGATGATCGCCTGAAGGTCCACGGCCGGCTCTCGACCCATGTGCTCGACAATCACAACGGTAAGCCTGCGCCAGGGATCGCGGTCGAGCTCGTCGAGCTTGCCGCCCTTGGCGAAAGCCGCATCATCGCGCGCGCGGTGACCAACCATGACGGCCGTACCGATCAGCCGCTGATCGGCGGCCGGCCCCTGCCGATCGGCCGTTACGAACTCCGCTTCAGCGTCGGAAAATATTATGCCGAGCGCGGCGTACCGATGTCGGACCCGCCGTTCCTCGACGAAATCCCGCTGCGTTTTGCGATCAGCGAGCCAGAGGGCCACTATCACGTGCCACTGCTGGTCACGCCCTGGAGCTATTCGACCTATCGCGGCAGCTAGGCGCGAGCGCGCCGCTTCACCTCGATCCGCTTGCGGGGAGAGGTCGAAATTCAAGCGAAGCTTGAATTTCGGGTCAGGGGGATGGAGAGGGAGAGCAGCACCGAGCTAGTCGCCAAACTTTTCGTGCAGTGCCGGGAATAACCGGTCTGGCTTGAACGGTGTCGACGTAAAACGAATGCCGGTGGCATCCGCAATGGCGTTGCCGAGCGCAGCGGAAACCGGATTGTACGGGCTCTCGCTCATCGACTTCGCGCCCATCGGCCCGATCGTGTCTGATGTCTCGGCGAAAAGCACCTCCGTGCGCGGCACGTCGGCGAAGGAGGGCAGGTGATAGTCGCGGAACTTGGCGTTGATGATGCGCCCCTGCGCATCGATCACCATCTCCTCATACATCGCGGCTCCCAAGGCTTGCGCCACGCCGCCCTCGACCTGGCCGCGGCACTGCATGGGGTTGGCGACGACGCCGGCATCGGCCGCCTGCACGCTCTTCAGGATCTTGATCTCGCCGGTGCCCTTGTTGACCGCCACACGAAAACCCTGCACGTTGAACGCGACCGAGCGCGGCGTGCCCTGCGAATTGCCGCTCGCCGCGAGCACCTCGCCTTGCTCCTGCGCGTTTCTCGCAAGCTCAGCAAATGAGATTCGTCTGACGCCGCTGACGACAGAATTGTCGTCGAGTGTGCATGTCGCGGAATCGCATAGCCAAGCCTCGGCCGCGGCAGCCTTCAACATGTTCGCAAGACGCTCGGCCGCCGCACGCGTCGCCTTGCCGGCAACGAAGATGCCGGCGCTGCCATAGGCGCCGGTGTCGTGACCGCCATGAGCAGTGTCGGATTGCTTGAGGCGGATGTTGTCCGCGGTGGTCGCGAGGGCGCTGGCCGCGATCTGCCGGTGCACCGTGCTGGTACCGTTGCCGAACTCGGCGGTGCCGACGGTGAGATCGAAGCCGCCGTCGTCGTTGAGCGTGATCATCGCGTCGGCGATATGCCCGGCAGGCGGCACGGTGTCGATCATGGTCAGCGCGATGCTCTCGCCAATCAGCCAGTCCGCCGACAAATCGGGCCGGGGCGCATCTGCCTGCATCGCGCGCTCGACAAGGTCGAGACACTGGTCGAGTCCGTAGGAGCCATACGCAACGTCATGATACTCCGACGGCGGCGGCGACAGCATGGGATCACCGGGCCTGACGACGTTGCGGCGGCGAATGTCGTATGGGCTGATGCCGAGCTGCCTTGCCAGCTCGTCGATCGCTGCTTCCACCGCGACCAGGGTCTGCGGCAGGCCATAGCCGCGAAATGCGCCCGCGGGCACCGTGTTGGTGTAGACGGCGACCGCGTCGACCTTCTTGTTCGGACAATTGTAGACGCTGATCGACTCGGCCACCGCGTGACCCAGCACCGGCCCGGCGTGATTGCCATAGGCGCCGGTGTTGGAGAGCACGTCGAGCTGGAGCGCGGTGAGCTTGCCGGCTGCATCGGCGCCGGCCTTGATGTGGACGCGCATCGGGTGGCGCGTCGAGGTCGCGATGAACTGCTCCTCGCGCGTGAGCTCGAGCTTGACGGGGCGCCCCGTCTTCAGCGCGGCGAGCGCCAAAATGTCCTCGACGAGCATCTCCTGCTTGCCGCCAAAGCCGCCGCCGACGCGCTCGCAGAACACGCGGACCTTGTCCATGGGCAGATTGTAAATGTCGGCCAGCGCCCGCCGCGTCAGGAACGGCACCTGCGTAGAGGAGCGGACGTTGAGCACGCCGGACGGATCGAGCCAGGCAAGTCCGCCATGCGTCTCGAGCGCAGCATGCTGCACCCGCTGGGTGGTGAAGGTGCCTTCGTACGTGACGGCTGATGTCGCAAGCGCTGCAGCGACGTCGCCGAACTCGCCATGCGTCTCCGCGACGATGTTGCGCTGGGCGTTTGCGACGCGATGTTCGGTGGTCCGGTCGGGATGCACGATCGGCGCGCCCGGCGCCATCGCCTGCTCGGGGTCGACGACGGCAGGCAGGATCTTGTAGTCCACCCTCAGCCGTCGGCATGCTTTCTCCGCAGCAGCCTCGCTTTCCGCCACGACGGCGGCGACCTTCTGGCCGATGAAGCGGACGACATCATCGAGGACGCGCGTGTCCTCGGGGTCCATCCAGTCCTTCTCGTGCCGCGCAGTCGAGAACAGGCGATCGGGCGCATCGTCATGCGTCAGCACCGCGTGGACGCCGGGAACGTTCAAGGCGGCCGTCTTGTCGATCGCGACGATCTTCGCATGCGGATGCGGTGAACGCAGGAGCCTGATGTGCAGGAGGCCCTCGATCTCGGTGTCAAATGTGTAGCGCGCCTTGCCGCGCACGATATCGGGACCGGCGGGCGCTGGAAGGCTGCGGCCGAATGCGCCGCCGGCTTCGACGACATCGTCAACATTGGTCCTGCCGTCGAGCGCATCCTCGATCGAACGATAGCCTGTGCAGCGGCAGATGTTGCCCTTCAGCGCCGCACCGAGATCGGTGCGCTGCGCCTGGTTCAACGACGCGCAGGTCAGAATCATCCCGGCGGTGCAGAAGCCACACTGAAAGCCTTGCGCGTCGAGAAAGGCCTGCTGCATCGGATGCGTGCCACCGTCGCCGCAGCCAAATCCCTCGATGGTGGTGATCGCGCGGCCCTCGGCGCGGAAAGCCGGGATCAAACAGCTATGCACGGGCTCGCCGTCGAGCAGCACCGTGCAGGCTCCGCAATCGCCGGCGTCGCAGCCTTTCTTGACGCCGAAATGGCCGAGCTCGCGCAGGAAAGTCCGCAGGCATTGGCCTGCGCGGGGCATTTGCGAAAACGGCTTGCCGTTGATCTCAAAACTCATGGCCGCGCGCCATCCAGCAACTCGCGACGGATCTCCTCGGCGAGCCGTAGCGTCATGTGCTTGCGCCAGAACGGCTTGCCGTGGATGTCGTCGTGGTAGAGGTCGTCGGTGATCTCGTGCGCGATGGCCGCGCGCAGTGCGTTCGCATCGGGCTGCTTCGGAAAGGACAACCGCATGGGGCGCACGGTCGAGGCGGTCACCGTCAGGTTCAGCGCACCATCGCCATCGAGATTGCCGATCAAGAGCGCCGCGGAGCGACCGACCGGCGTCAGCGAGATCTGGCGGAACGCCGAGCGGCGCTTCAGCCCCGCGAGGGGGATATCGATCTGCCGCAACAGATCGCCCGGCATCAGGCGGTTGCGCTGGTTGCCCGTGACGAAATCGAGGACCGAAATCTTCTGCTCGCCGCCGCCGGCCTTCCAGATCGTGCAGACGCCGTCGAGCGCCGCCGTCAGCGAGATCATCGGACCTGCCGGCAGCGACATGCAGAGATTGCCGCCGACGGTCGCCGTCTTCCAGATCTTGAACGAGGCGAGGAAGGCACGGCAGCATTGGCTGATCAGCGGTGCGGCCAGCCAGTCGGGCGGACAGGTCAGCGCATCGAGCTCTGCGATGGTGCAGGTGGCCGCGATCGTCAGATGGGTGTCGGTGATGGTCAGCGCCGGCCATTTGAGGTCGGCGAGATCGATCAACCGGGACAGGTGGGCCTGGGGCTCCGAGAACAGCCAGGTTCCGCCCGCGAGCCAAGCATCACCTGCCGTCCAAGCGGGCAGTTGCGCGCGGCTCGACGGATGGGCCACCGACGTGATGGTATTCAAGTCCATGAGTACGCCAACGCGTTGAATCGGATCTGTCGCTTGAAAAGGAGTCTTGCAAGTCCGGAGCCAAGTCGCAACAAGGACGCAAGCGGCTGGCCCTCGCCTTGCAGGCCAAAATGCCGGCCGACGTCAGGAGAAACGGGATCATGGATAATGCAAAGCCGGTCTGGATCAAGGATCCGCTCGCCATCCTCGCCGACGGTGCAGAGCGCGGCTTCGTGGTGCAGGATGGGCGGATCGTCGAGCTTGTGCCCGCCGGCGGCAAGCCCGCAGCGGACGCCGCGGTCTTCGAGGCGGGCGAGCATGTCGTGCTGCCCGGGTTGATCAACACGCATCATCACTTCTACCAGACGCTGACGCGCGCGCTGCCGGCGGCGATGGACCGCGAGCTGTTTCCCTGGCTCAAGGCGCTCTATCCCGTGTGGGCGCGAATGACGCCGGAGGCGCTCCAGCTCGGCGTCACCGTGGCGATGTCGGAGCTGCTGCTGTCGGGCTGCACCACCACGACGGATCATCACTATGTGTTCCCCGCGGGGCTGGAAGATGCGGTCGACATCGAGGTCGCCGTTGCAAAGCGGCTTGGCGTGCGCGTGCTGCTGACGCGCGGCTCGATGAACCTGTCGCAGCGCGACGGTGGCCTGCCGCCTGATAGCGTGGTGCAGGACGAGGACACCATCCTCGCCGACAGCGCGCGTGTGGTCGCAAAGCATCACCAGCGCGGAGCGGATGCGATGGTGCAGATCGCGCTGGCGCCATGCTCGCCATTCTCGGTGACGACGTCGCTGATGCGCGCCACCGCCGATCTCGCCGACAGGCTCGACGTCCGCCTGCACACCCATCTTGCCGAGACCGAGGACGAGAACAGGTTTTGCGAGCAGATGTATGGCTGCCGTCCGCTCGATTATCTCGAGCAGTGCGGCTGGCTCAATGCGCGCACCTGGCTCGCTCACGGCATCTTCTTCAATGCCGACGAGATGAAGCGGCTGGGCAAGGCGAAGACCACCATCAGCCACTGCGCCTGCAGCAACCAGCTTCTCGCGTCCGGCTGCTGCCCCGTCTGCGAGATGGAGGAGGCTGGCGTCGGCATCGGCCTCGGGGTGGATGGTTCTGCCTCCAACGATGCGTCCAATCTGATGCAGGAGGTGCGCTCCGCGTTCCTGCTCCAGCGTGCCCGCTACGGCGTGACGAAGATCAGCCACAAGGACGCGCTGCGCTGGGCCACCAAGGGCTCGGCCGCCTGCGTCGGCCGTCCCGAGCTCGGTGAGATCGCTGTCGGCAAGGCCGCAGATCTCGCGCTCTACAAGCTCGACGAGCTGCGTTTCTCGGGCCATGGCGATCCGATTGCCGCCGTCGTGCTTTGCGGCGCGCATCGGGCTGATCGGGTGATGGTCGCGGGCAAATGGGCCGTGGTCGACGGGGCGATCCCGGGTCTGGACGTTGCCGATCTGATCCGCCGCCACAGCGCCGCAGCCCGCGCGATGCAGGCGGGATGAAATAAGAGGGGGCAACCACCATTGCCGGGTATTGGTGGCTACCCCATCCGGACCTCCTCCGGGAGGGAGCAGGTGATTTTAGCAAAGCAAGAAGCGTGCTACTTGCCCGGAACCTTGTCGTCGATGCCCTTGACGTAGAAGTTCATGCCGAGGATCTGGCCGTCATCGAGGTGATCGCCGCCCTTGCATTCGACTTCCTTGCCATCCTGCCCAACCACCGGGCACTTGAACGGATGCAACTTGCCGGCAGTGATCGCGGCCTGGGCATCCTCTGCCAGCTTTTTCACATCGTCGGGCATATTGGTGTAGGGCGCCATCGCGAACATGTGGCTGTCGAGCCCGCCCCAGGTGTCCTCGGACTTCCAGGTGCCGTCGAGCTCGGCCTTGACGCGCGCAATATAGTAGGGGCCCCAGGTATCCAGGATCGAGGTGAGCTGGGCCTTCGGGCCGAACTTGATCATCTCGGAGTCCTGGCCAAACGCGAGCTTGCCGCGCTCGGCCGCGATCTGCATCGCCGCCGGCGAGTCCGTGTGCTGCATGATCACGTCGGCACCCTGGTCGAGCAGCGCCTTGGCGGCGTCAGCCTCCTTGCCCGGATCGAACCAGGTGTTGGCCCAGATGATTTTGACCTTGATGTTCGGGTTGATGGTCTGCGCCGCGAGGATCGTCGCGTTGATGCCGGAGACAACCTCCGGAATCGGGAACGAACCGATATAGCCGAGCACGCCGGTCTTGGACATCTTGGCCGCGATCAGGCCCTGGATGTAGCGGCCCTGGTACCATTTCGACGAATAGGTCGACATGTTCTTGTCGCGCTTGTAACCGGTGGCGTGCTCAAAATGCACGTTCGGATATTTCTTGGCGACCTTCAGCGTCGGGTCCATGTAACCGAACGACGTGGTGAAGATCAGCTTGTTGCCGGCGCGGACGAGCTGCTCGATGGCGCGCTCGGCGTCGGGACCTTCGGGCACGTTCTCGAGATAGGTGGTCTCGATCTTGTCGCCGAGCTCCTTCTCGAGCGCCAGGCGCCCTTGATCGTGCTGGTAGGTCCAGCCGAGATCGCCAATCGGGCCAAGGTAAATGAAGCCGACCTTCAGCTTGTCGGCGGCGGAGGCAGCGCTGACGCTTCCGGCAAGCAAGAGCCCGGCAGCCAGCGCAACAAGTGTTTTCCTCATCATCAATCTCCAAACAGTCGGGGAAAGCCACACCGCTTCGTGCGCGCCCCATCGCGCACGAAGCGGAAGTCCATCAACGATCGGGCACGAACACGGTGCCAAGCGCGGCCGGCGCGGTCGAGCCGCCGGTGCGCGCACGGGACAACAGAACCAGGACGATCACGGTTGCGAGGTACGGCAGCGCCGACATGAACTGCGAGGGAATGCCGATGCCCCAGCCCTGTGCGTGCAGCTGCAGGATGGTCACCGCGCCGAACAGGTAGGCGCCGACGACGAGCCGCCCGGGCCGCCACGACGAGAACACCACCAGCGCGAGCGCGATCCAGCCGCGGCCCGCGGTCATGCCGGGAATGAAGAAGGGCGTGTAGGCGAGGGGCAGATAGGCACCGGCGAGTCCCGCACAGGCGCCGCCGAACATCACCGCAAGGGTCCGGATGCGCAGCACGGGATAGCCGAGCGCATGCGCGGAGACGTGGTTGTCGCCGCAGGCACGCAGGATCAAACCGGCGCGCGTCCGGTACAGGAACCGCCAGACGCCGACGATCAGAGCGATCGAGAGATAGACGAAGGCGTCCTCGCCGAACAGCACGCGGCCGATCAGCGGAATGTCGGTGAGGAGGGGAATGTAGAGATGCGGCGCCGGCGTGATGCGCTCGCCGACGAAGCCTGCGCCGATCAGGCCCGAGAGCCCGATGCCGAGGATGGTCAGCGCGAGACCGGTCGCGACCTGGTTGACGGCAAGGCCGAGCGCCATCAGCGCGAAGACCAGCGACATCAGCGTGCCCGCGACGATGCCGCAGATCGCGCCAATGATGATCGAGCCGGTCAGCCAGGCGCCGGCAAAGCCGCAGGCCGCGCCCATGATCATCATGCCCTCGACGCCGAGGTTGAGGACGCCGGAGCGCTCGGTCACAAGCTCGCCCGTCGCCGCGATCAAGAGCGGCGTCGAGGCGGCAAGCACCGACAGGATGATGGCTTCAACCAGTTCCACGGGCCACCTGACGATTCGGGAAGACCAGCCGGAAACGGTAGAGGATCAGGGAATCGCAGGCGAGCACGTAGAACAGCAAAATGCCCTGAAAAACCTTGGTGACATCGAGCGGGATTTTCATTGCGATCTGCGCCTGCTCGCCGCCGATGAAGGTCAATGCAAGGAAAAGGCCTGCAATTAATATTCCAATCGGATTCAACCGGCCGAGGAAAGCGACGATGATGGCGGTAAATCCGTAGCCGGGCGAGATGCCGGGTTGCAGATGCCCGACGGGACCGGCGACCTCGATGATGCCGGCAAGGCCGGCCAGGGCGCCCGAGACGGCGAAGGTCAGGATGATCAACTGGTTGGCGTTGAAGCCGCCGAACCGCGCCGCGCGCGGCGCAGCGCCGACCACGCGGATCTCGAAACCCTTGATGGTTCGTCCCAGCAGCACCGCCGCTGCCGCTACGACCAGAAGTGCGATGATCGAGCCGAGATGTAGCCGGCCGCCTTCGATGAGGAGCGGCACGGTTGCGACTGGATCGAACTCGGCCGTGGTCGGGAAATTAAATCCGTGCGGATCGCGCCAGGGGCCACGCACCAGATAATCGAGGAAGAGGTCGGCGACATAGACCAGCATCAGACTGGTCAGGATTTCGCTGGCGCCGAACTTCACCTTGCAGATCGCGGGGATCAGCGCGTAGAGCGCGCCGGCGATGGCGCCGAGCAAGAGCATCACCGGCAGCACCCAAGCGCCGGCGTCGGTGCCCTGCGTCTTCACCGCGATCCAGCTTCCCGCGACCGCGCCGATCAGGAACTGGCCCTCGGCGCCGATGTTCCAGGCATTGGCGAGATAACAGAGCGACAGCCCGATCGCGATCATCACCAGCGGCGTTGCCTTCACCGCGATCTCCTGGAGCGAATAGCCGTCGGTCAGAGGCGCGATGAAGTACGCATGGAGAGCAAGGAGTGGATTCTTGCCGAGGACCGCGAACAGGATGCTCATCGTCGCGATCGTCAGGCCGATCGCGATCAGCGGTGAAACCAGGGCGATCGTGTTGGAACGCTCGGCGCGCTTCTCAAGCACGAGCTGCATGCGCGACCTCCTTCTGGTCCAGGCTGCTGCCGCCCATCAACAGGCCAAGCTTTTCACGCGTCGCTTCGCCGGCTGCGAGTGGTACCGACATCCGGCCGTGGAACATCACGGCGATGCGATCGGCGATCTCGGCGAGCTCGTCGAGATCCTGGCTCGTCACCAGCACCGCCGCGCCGCTGGCGGCGAGATCCAGGAGCGCCTGGCGGATGATGGCGGCCGCGCCTGCATCCACGCCCCAGGTCGGCTGGCTTACCACTAGCACGGCCGGGTTGCGCAGGATCTCGCGGCCGACGATGAATTTTTGCAGATTGCCGCCGGAGAGGCTTGCCGCTTCCGGATCGCGCTTGGCCTTGCGTACGTCGAAGGTCTTGGTCGCCTTGTCGACCGTTTTCAGCGTGGCCGCCGTATCAATGAAGCCGTGCCTGACCATGCCGCTTGCGGCGTGGCCTGTCAGCAGGGCATTTTCCGACAATCGCATCCGCGGCGCGGTGCCGTGGCCGAGCCGCTCCTCTGGGACGAAGGCCGCGCCCAGCTTGCGGCGCTGGGTGATCGACAAATGTCCGGCGGCGATGCCTTCGATCACCACCGTGCCCGGATCTTTCGCCAGCCGCTCGCCCGACAAAGCGGCGAAGAGCTCGTCCTGACCGTTGCCGGCGACGCCTGCGATACCCAGGATCTCGCCGCCCTTGAGCTCGAGCGAGATGTGCTCGAGCCGCACGCCGTGCGGCTCGCCGGGCGCAAGCGTCAGATCATTGACGACGAGCCGCGGCACCGTGGTCTGCCGGCTGGCCGCGGCCTTGACCTCCTTGATCTCGCCGCCGACCATCATGCGGGCGAGCGAGGCTGCTGTCTCTTGCCGCGGATTGCAGGTCGCAACCTTCTTGCCGCCTCGCAGGATGGTGGCGGTGTCGCACAGCCGTTTCACCTCTTCGAGCTTGTGGCTGATGTAGAGGATGGCGCGGCCTTCGGCCTTGAGGCGTTCGAGCACGATGAAGAGCTGGTCGGCCTCCTGCGGCGTCAGCACGGCGGTCGGCTCGTCAAGGATCAGGAAATTGGGATTTTGCATCAGGGCGCGCACGATCTCGATGCGCTGGCGCTCGCCGACCGACAACTGCCAGACCTCGCGCCTGGGATCGAGCGGCAGGCCGTAAGTCTTCGATACCTGCTCCAGCCGCGCCGACATGTCCTTGAAGGATTCCCTGCCGTCGAGCCCGAGCGCGACGTTCTCGGCAACGGTGAGATTCTCGAACAGCGAGAAATGCTGGAACACCATGCCGATGCCGCGGCTGCGGGCTTCCGACGGGCCGGACAGCACGATGCGCTCGCCCTGCCAGCGAATCTCGCCGGCGCTTGGCTGGATCAGGCCGTAGATCGCCTTGACCAGCGTCGACTTGCCGGCGCCGTTCTCGCCGAGCAGGGCATGGATCTCCTTAGGGAAGATATCAATGTCGATCGACGCGTTGGCGAGGAAGTCGCCATAGCGCTTGGTGAGCCCGATCGTCTGGAGCAGCGGTGGCTCCCTGGTATGCAGGCTGTTGGGCATCGCGTCTGACATTCGCCGTCACGTGGGTCGGGTAAAAGTGCCTCTGCCTCAATAGTGGGCTAGTTTGATCCGCCGCGTAAGTAGCGAAAAAACGTCATGCCTTGCTCAACGCTTCGGCAAACGAGAGGATTCGCCGTCCATTCGCGATTCTCGAGCGGCAGTTCTAGCGAGTCCGTAGTTGTGCGGTAAGTGTCTGTTGCAAATTTGTGACGGTTTAAACCAATTCGGAACCGCCCTGTGCAGCCTTGATGCCAAGTTGGGCAACCGACGCGTTTCGCCCTGCATGCTTTGCGCAGACGCGGTGAAGCCGCGGGTTCGGGCTCAGCGTGTCGTTTTTTGCCGAGCACAAAAGGCAAAGAAAAACAATCGGGAAACTCTGGCAGGGGCTTGCGCAACGCGCCCAGGCGAAGCGCGTTGCCGCGTATCGAAGCGAGCGAAAAAATCCTGATCCTCGCGCGCCTTCTGCCGAAACCTGCAGCAAGCGCTGAAACAAGTTGAGGCTTCTCACCTCCGGGGAACGGCGCAAGTGTCGCACCCAACGGGGCTTGCTTTCTAAGCTTCAACATTGGGGGTGTTCAGGATGTCGTTTCGTTTCACGGCAATTGCAGCAACGGCGCTGTCTCTTGCTACGCTAGCCACCGGCGGCTTGGCTCATGCGGCGGATCTTCCGGTCAAGGCCGCCAAGAAGACAACGGACCTTCCGTTCTTCCTGGTGATCGATGACCGGGTGTCGTTCTCGTATATGCCGAAGGGCACCGACCCCGGCATGTGGAGCGTCAACCCGAACGGCACCATCAACGGCACAACGCCCAAGCAGGTCTATTCCTTCACCCATTTCGACCTCTGGGCCTACGGTACCAACTTCTTCACCATCTCGATGTTCAAGTCGGGTCATAACGACCCCGCCAGCCCTTGCGTCGCGCCCGGCGTGACCATCACCGGCGGCGCCGCCGACTGCGCCGGCGCGACCGAGATCTACGGTCTGTTCCGCTCGACCTTCGGCTGGAACGAGCTGTTCAACACCAAGGCCTTCACCGCCGGCCCGCTGCACAACATCTCGTTCGAAGTCGGTATGGACGGCAACACCGAGAACAACTTCCTCGCGCCCGCCAAGCGCGATGTCGTCGCCGGTCTGCAGTTCGCCTTCGATCTTCCCTACAAGGGCTACGTCAACGTCGCGCCTTTGATGTACTGGGAGTTCTCGAACCACAACGCCTTCACCCAGTGCGGCCTGTTCGTTGCCGGGCCGGCGGGCGTCGTCTGTAACTCGGACGGCAACGTCAGCTACAACCCGACCTGGGCGGTCGAGATCAACTACTACATGGATCTCGGCTTCCTGCCGCCGAACATGCAGTACTGGTCGATCAGCGGCCGCGCCGGCTGGTACGGTCCGAAGGGCGACTCCAACGGCCTTCCTGCGCTCTCGGGCGTCGGCCGGTTCTCCACCGCGTCCAAGACCGAGCTGAACAGCGAGCCGATCCGCCTGACCTTCGACGCCTCGAAGGCGGCATGGGGTGACAAGTACTCGCACTTCGTCGACCTCTGGGTCGCCTACCGCTACTGGCAGAACAAGTTCGGCCTCGACCACAACGCCATGCCGGGCGTCTGCACCGTCGCCGCCACCGGTCAGAGCACCAAGACCTGCACCGAATCCACGGTCTATGGTGGTGTCACTCTGAAGTTCTGATCGGCTGAACTGCGTAGGGTGGGCAAAGCCAAGAGGGCGCGCGAACGCGCGCCCGATGGCGTGCCACCACTTCTGTCGCAATCGTGGAGAGATGGTGGGCACGGCGCGCGAAGAGCGCGCCTTTGCCCACCCTACGATTCCGGGTTTGCTGCGATCGCTACCTCGTCCACACGCCGTCGTGCAGGGCTTCGGCTTCGTCTTCCAGGAGCGGGCCGACGACTTCGGTCGGGCGCTGACCGCTGGCGAAGACTTCGCGGCAGGGCAGATCGAGGGTCGGGTTCTCCGGATGATTGCCGGTGACGCTGCGCAGGCGATGTTCGCTGAGCCCATAGACCACGCGGCCGATGCCGGCCCAGTAGATCGCGCCGGCGCACATTGCGCAGGGTTCGGCGGAGGAGTAGAGCGTCGCCTTGGCCAGCACCTCACGGCCCTGCGTGCGGCAGGCCTGCGTCGCAGCAAGACGTTCGGCATGGGCGGTGCCGTCATGGTCCGGCATGTAGCCGTTCTCGGCCTCGATCAGCACGTTGCCGTCGACATCGACCACGAGGCAGCCGAACGGGTGGTTGCCATGGGTGAGGGAGCGGCGGGCGACCTCAAACGACAGGCGCAAGAAGTGCTCGTCGCGTTCAGATCCGCTCATCGCTGCTCCGCGGTTAATGTCCCGCCATGTGTCGGCCGACCACGGTGAGGTCGGCTTCGCTGGTCCGTGCTTCATACACGAATTCGCCGTGGAACATCACCACCAAGCGGTCGGACAGTTCGAGCAATTCGTCGAGATCCTCGCTGACCAGCAGCACCGCCGCGCCGCGATTGCGCGCCGCCATGATTTCGGCGTGGATCTGCGCGACCGCCGCGAAATCGAGGCCGAAGCAGGGATTAGCCGCGATCAGCACCTCGACGTCGCCGCCGAGCTCGCGCGCAAGCACCGCGCGCTGGACGTTGCCGCCTGACAGCGCCGAGATCGGCGTCTCCGGCGTACGAGTCTTGATCTTGTATTGTGCGATCTTCTTCCTGGCGTCATCGCGGAAGGCGCCGCGGTTGAGCCACCAGCCGAGGCTCGCAAAGGGCGCGCGGTCGAACTCGCGGAAGGCGATGTTGTCGGCGACGCTCATGCCGCCGACACAGGCGTTCTTGAGCGGCTCCTCCGGCAACAGTGACATCTTGTGCCGGCGCATCTCCTCGCGGCGCGCGTGATAGGGATCGCCGGCGACGCGGATTTCGCCGCTCTCGGGGTCGCGCTGGCCGGCCAGCACCTCCACGAGCTGGCGCTGGCCGTTGCCGGAGACACCGGCGATGCCGACGATCTCGCCGGCCCGCACCGTAAGGGAGACGTCGTGCACAGCAATGGCGCCGGCATCGTCGAGCGCGCGGACCTTTGCCAGCTCCAGCCGCGCCTGGCCTGTTTCGCCGGTACGCGGGGGCTGCACTGTCAACTGCTCGGCGCCGATCATGGTGCGCGCCATGGCGTCGGGCGTGAGCTCGGCAACCTTGCCCTGGCCGGCGAGCTTGCCGCGCCGCAGGATCGTCACCTCATCGGCGAAGGCCATGACCTCGCGGAATTTGTGCGTGATCATCAGGATCGTCAGCTCGCCCTTGACCACCATGTCACGGAGCATGCCGAGCACCTCGTCGGCTTCGGCCGGCGTCAGCACCGAGGTCGGCTCGTCCAGGATCAGGAAGCGCCGCTTCAGATAGAGCTGCTTGAGGATCTCGCATTTCTGCCGCTCGCCGGCGGAGATGTCGGAGACCTTCGCGTTGAGCGGCACCTTGAATGGCATCCGCGCCAGAAATGCTTCGAGCTCCTTCTTCTCTTTGCCCCAATCCACCACTGCTGGAACGTCGTCGCGGGCAAGCACGAGATTCTCGGCAACCGTCATCGCCGGCACCAGGGTAAAATGCTGGTAGACCATGCCGAGCCCGAGCGCGTGCGCGTCCTTGGGATTGCCGATCGCCTGCTGGCGGCCGCCAATCAGAATGTCGCCTTCGGTGGCGTGGTAGTAGCCCATGATGCATTTGACGAGCGTCGACTTGCCGGCGCCGTTCTCGCCGAGCAGCGCGTGAAACGAGCCGGGACGCACCTTCAGCTCGACATTGTCCAGCGCCAGGAAGTCGCCGAAGCGCATGGTCATGGCGAGCGCGTCGACGCCGAAGGCACCACTCGGCGGAGGTATTTCGCCGATGATCACGAGATCGCCCCGATCAGGGCGTCGGAGGTCGCGACCGCGCCGAACACGCCGCCCTGCATCTTGATCATCTTCAGTGCGTGGTCGTGATTGCCCTTGTCGGTCGCGCCGCAGCAGTCATGCAGCAATACGCATTCGAAGCCGCGGTCGTTGGCCTCGCGCATGGTGGTGTGGACGCAGACGTCGGTGGTGATGCCGGTCAGCACGATGTTGTCGATGCCGCGCACGCGCAGGATCAATTCGAGATCGGTGGCGCAAAACGAGCCCTTGCCGGGCTTGTCGATGATGGGCTCGCCCGGCATCGGCGCGAGCTCGGGGATGATGTCCCAGCCGGGCTCGCCGCGCACGAGAATGCGGCCGCACGGGCCGGCATCGCCGATGCCGGCGCCAATCTGCCGCGAGCGCCAGCGCTTGTTGGCGGGCAGATCAGAGAGGTCGGCGCGATGGCCTTCGCGGGTATGGATGATGTGGAAGCCCTGTTTGCGCATCACCGCAAGCAGCTTCTTGATCGGCTCGATCGGCGCCCGCGTCAGCGAGAGATCGTAGCCCATCTTGTCGACATAGCCGCCGACGCCGCAGAAATCGGTCTGCATGTCGATGATGACGAGCGCCGTGTTCTCGGGTCGCAGATCGCCGTTATAGGGCCAGGCGTAGGGCTCGGACTTGATATGGCGCTCGGGCATGGCTTCGTCCCTGTTATCAGCGGGTGATCGATAGTTCTGCCGGCGCGCCGGTCAACGTTCGTTTTGGCGAGCAGGTGATGATCATGATCGCCAGCGTCAGGATGTAGGGCGCGGCGTTGAAGAGGTGATAGCCGGAGGTGACGCCGACCGATTGCAGCGCTGGTCCGAGCGCCGCGGCGCCGCCGAAGGCAAGCGAGGCCCACAGGCACAGCATTGGATCCCAGCGCGCGAAGATCACGAGCGCGACCGCCGTGATGCCTTGGCCCGAGGACAGGCCCTCGTTCCAGCTTCCGGGATAGAACAGCGACAGAAAGGAGCCACCGATGCCGGCGAGGAAACCGCCGACCATGGTGGCGCGCAGGCGGATCAAGAGCACTGAATGGCCCATCGCGCGCGCCGCATCCGAACTTTCGCCGACGGTGCGGATGAGCAGGCCCCACCGCGTGGTGCGGAAGGCCCAGTAGAGGATGGGCGCGAGCGCGACGCCGATCAGGAACATGACGTTGATGCGCAGCGCCGCACGAACTTGCGGGATGTCGCTCCACCAGCCGAAATCGATCGCCGGCAGCCGCGGCGCGGTCGGCTCGATCAGTGGCTTGCCGAGATAGAAGGCGAGACCCGTACCGAATAGCATCAGCGCAATGCCGACCGCGATGTCATTGACGCGCGGCAACGAGCAGATGCCGGCGTGCAGCGCGCCGAGAAGCGCGCCGGTGACGCCGGCGGCGAGCACGCCAAGCCAGGGCGAGCCCGAGAGATAGGAGATGCCATAGGCGCTCATCGCGCCCATCACCAGCGTGCCTTCGAGTCCGAGATTGATGCGTCCGGAACGCTCGGTGATGCATTCGCCCAGGCTCACGAACAAAAACGGCGTGGAGACGCGAATGGCGCCGCCGAACACGGCGAGCGGAACGGTCCAGAGTCCGATCGAGCCATCTGCCATCTCAGGAGTTTCCCTTGAGAAAACTGATGCGGCCGTAGAGCGCATCGCTTGCCAGCACGAAGACGAAGATGATGCCTTGCAACACCAGCACGGAGGCGTCGGGCAGACCCAGGCGACGCTGCAGCAGCCCGCCGCTGGCGCTGATGCCGCCGAGCAGGATCGCGACCGGAATGATCGCAAGCGGATTTTGCCGCGCGAGGAAGGCGACCAGGATGCCGGTGAAGCCGTAGCCGGCGGCGAGATTGGCATTGGTGCGGCCCTGCACGGCTGCGACCTCGACCATGCCCGCAAGGCCGGCCGCGCCGCCGGCGAGGAAGCAGATCGTGAGGATGAGCTTGTTGACGCCGAGTCCGACGATCTTTGCGGCGCGGATGTTGCCGCCGGCAACCCGCGCGGCGAAGCCGAACACGGTGTGATAGATCAGGATGTAGGCGGCGATTGCGGCGACCAGGCCGAAGACGAGGCCCCAATGCACGTCGGTGCCGGGGATGCTGCCGATCATGTTGGCCGCGCCGATCTCGCGCGTTGACGGCTTGTTGAGGCTCGCAGGATCGCGCATCACGCCTTCGACGAGATGGTTGAGGATGGCGAGCGCGATATAGACGAGAAGGAGGCTCGATATCGTCTCGTTGACGCCGCGATATTGCCGCAGCGCGCCGGACAGCATGATCCAGAGGCCGCCACCAATTACGCCGGCGCAGACCATTGCAATCTGCATCACGAGCGGTGGTGCGCCTTGCAACGCCAGCGCCGCGCTGGTCGCCGAGAGCGCGCCGATCAGGAGTGCACCTTCGCCGCCGATGATGACCATGCCGAGCTGCGCCGGCAGCGCCGTGCACAGCGCGGTGAGGATGAGGGGCGCGGCACGTGTCAACGTGTTCTGCCAGGAGAACCAGGTGCCGAACGCGCCCTGGTACATGTAGAAATAGAGGTCGAGCGGGTTCTTGCCGAACAGCGCGACGAAGATGCCGAACACCGCGAGCGCGCCGACCAGCGCCGCGCCCGGGATCAGGATGTACTCGATGCTCGCGCCGTGGCGCTGGAGGAAGCCCGCGTCGGCAGCCGGGGCGACGGCCCCGACCGCCCCGAGGGGATCCGCCGCTTCCGTTGTCACGAAGTCGCTCCGATCACGCCTTCGACGAGATAGTCCATCTTCTCGAGCTCAGGATCCTGCTGGCCGCGCTCGGTGCCGGCCGCGATCACCGTCTTGCCCTTGTTGTCCGTGATCGGACCCTTGAAGATGACGTAATTGCCGGCGGTGAGCTTCGCCTTGATATCATCGGCATGCTTGCGCGCCTCGGCCGACACCGCTTCGCCGTAGGGCGAGACCTTGACGATCTCCTCCTTGAGGCCGCCGCGGTAGAAGTTCGGGATCTCCTGGCCAGCTGCTATCATCTTGACGAATTTGGGATAGAGCGCCTCCCAATTCCACTCGGCGCCGGTGAGATAGGCCTTCGGCGCCAACGCCGACTGGTTGCAGTGATAGCCACAGACCATTGCGCCGCGGCGCGCGGCGTTCTCGACCATGGTCTTCGGACCGTCGACATGGCAGGTCAGCACATCGACGCCCTGGTCGATCAGGCTGTTGGTGGCCTCGGCTTCCTTGACCGGCATCGACCAGTCGCCGGTGAAGATCACCTGCGTGGTTGCCTTCGGATTGGCGAGCCGTGCGCCGAGCGTGAAGGCGTTGATGTTGCGGAGAACCTGCGGAATCGGTTTTGCGGCGACGAAGCCGAGCTTGCCGCTCTTGCTCGTGTGGCCCGCGACGATGCCTGAGATGTACTGGGCTTCGTCGATATAGCCGAAATAGCTGCCGGCGTTCTTCGGATCCTTGTCGGTCCACAGGCCGCCGCAGTGCTCGAAGCGCAGCTTCGGGTACTTGGTCGCCATCTTGGTCGTGTGCGGATTGTAGTAGCCGAACGAAGTCGGGAAGAGCAGGGTGGCGCCGTCGAGATTGATCATGGACTCGATGGTCTTCTCGACCGCATCGGTCTCAGGCACCTTCTCTTCCTCGACCACCTTGAGGCCCGGAATCTTCTTCAGCGCCGCGGCGCCCTGCGCGTGCGCCTGGTTGTAGCCATAGTCGTCGCGCGAGCCGACATAGATGAAGCCGATCGTCGTCTCGGCCGCGAAAGCCGGGCGGACACCGACCGCGGCTCCCAAGGAGAGCGCCGCGCTACCCTGCAACAAATGCCGTCGTGAAATCCTGCCAAAATCCATTGGATTCTCCCTTGGCGGGTGGACCGCCCCTCTCTCCTGGCCACCGCCGGTCTGGGGCAGCCAGAACAGGATGTCGCAAGCTTCGTGCCAGAGGTTATCGGGCGAGCATGCGCAATTAACTCGTTGTAAAATAACGGGTATGTCTTGAGGTTGAATCTTGGGCAGATGGCGTTCAGATTAAATTATAGGCAGTATCGCGACATTGTATGCAAGGCAGTTAAGCAACGTTAACCGGGCTCTCAGCGGTTGTCCGATGTGCCGGGTGGCCTGCCGGCCCGGCATTCATGCTAACCAGTCCGCGAGTCGGACCTGCGCGTGAGGCGTGCGCTGGCACCGAACTTGTATCGATGGTCACCGGGCCTCGCTTGAGCGGTTGCGGCCTGCAGGATGGAAAGTTTGAGCGAGATGGCTCCTGGTATCGCCGTTCAAAATGGCTCGCTCGGCGAGGAGATCGTACGACGCATCAACGAGCTCGGCTCCATCTCTGAAGATGCGGCCAAGCTCACCCGGATCTATCTGAGCAAGGAGCTGCGCACCGCTGCCGATCTCATTCTCGCCTGGATGCGCGAGGCCGGCATGAGCGCCCATCTCGATGCGATAGGCAACGTCTGCGCCCGCTACGAGGGCGAGCGGCCGGGCTTGCCGTGCCTGATGTTGGGCTCGCATTACGACACCGTGCGCGATGCCGGCAAATGGGACGGTCCGCTAGGTGTGATCACGGCGATTGCCTGCGTCGCTGAGCTGAACAGGCGCGGCAAACGCCTGCCGTTCGCGATCGAGGTCATCGGCTTTGCCGACGAGGAGGGCGTGCGCTTTGCGTCCACGCTGCTCGGCAGCCGCGCGGTCGCCGGCACCTTCGACGAGAGCGTGTTGAACACACGCGACCGCGACGGCGTCTCGATGCGCGATGCGCTCGTGCAGTTCGGCCTCGATCCTGACCACATCGGCGCGGCGGCGCGGACGCGGCGCGAACTGCTGGCCTATCTCGAGCTGCACATCGAGCAGGGACCGGTGCTGGAAGCGCAAGGTCTCCCGGTCGGCGTGGTCACCGCGATCGCCGGTGCGACGCGGCTCGCCGCGCGGCTGACCGGCATGGCCGGCCACGCCGGCACCGTGCCGATGGCGCTGCGTCGCGACGCGCTGACCGGGGCGGCCGAATGCATCGCCGCGATCGAGCAGTTCTGCCGCACCGATGAAGGCGGCCTCGTCGGTACCGTCGGCTACATCCACGCAAAGCCCGGCGCGACCAACGTCATTCCCGGCGAAGTGTCGTTCACCATCGACATGCGTGCACCGACTGACATGCACCGCAAGCGCGCGGTCGCCGACGTCGTCCGCCAGATCGAGGCGATCGCCAGGCGCCGGCAGTTGTCGCTCCAGCTCGACGTCACCCACGAGAACCGCACCGCGCCCTGCGCGCCCTGGCTGAAGGACCAGATCGCGCAGGCGATCGCCGCGGAAGGATTTGCCGTATTCGAGCTCCCGAGCGGCGCGGGCCATGACGGCATGGCCATGATCGACATCGCCGATGTCGGTATGATCTTCGTCCGCTGCCGCGGTGGCATCAGCCATCACCCCGACGAGCATGTCGAGCTCGCGGATGCCGACGCGGGCGCCCGCGTGCTGCTCCGGGTGATCGAGAATTTCAGGCCGCGCGAGGGCAGTGCCGGCACGGCTTGACGATGGCCGCAGGTCATCGATCCCGCAAGTCATCAGGTAGAGATACGAATCAGACGTGTTTAAGATGGTGGCCATCACCGGGATCACGAGACATTGGCCGACGTGCACATGAACAGCGACATTCCATTTCCATCTCACCATGCGAACCGATTTTACCAGGGCATGGCTGCGACCTTCGTCGCCAATGTCATCCAGGCGGTCAATTTTCTCGGCGATCGATTCCTGAGGAAGTCGCATCATTCGTTGACGCTCATCGAGGACCTTTACCGGCACTCGATGGACAGCGCTTTTTCGGTGACCGAGGCATTCCTCGTCACGGGGGCGCCGCACGCATCCGCCTATTACCCGCGCGACTTCGCCTGGTTCTATCCGGACGTTCTTGATCCTGAGACCATCATGGATTCGCGGGACGCGGTGCGGCGTGCGCGTCTGCTCGAAAAGAGCGTTCGCCTGTTGCTCGAGGCGGTTCGCGCCGACGTCGTCACGACGACGATCGTCCCGGCAGGGCGCGGTCGCTATCTCGGGGTGAACTATTTCTCTCGGCCCTCCGATACGCTGCTCGGCATTCTAGCCGGTCTCCGGCAGATGATCTCTGCCGAGGAGCGGGCGTCGTCCTACCTGGCAATGTCACAATGCGCGCATGCCGGCCACCTGTTGCTGGCCGAATACGGTGTTGACCTGAAGCGTGCGATCCTGCAGCTCGCAAGCGGGCTCGAGCCGTTCGACGATGACGGCACCGAATATTTGCTTTGCGACGCAAACGCTTCTCGCTCAGCAGCGACGGACACCCGCGCCGAGCGCAAGCGGTTTGTCACCAACGCCTGTGTCTACACGACCTTCGTTTGGAGCGTGCAGCTCGGGATCGTCGATCAGAAGGAGCTGAAGCAGCTGCTCGGGCGCGACCTCGCACAGTACAAGAAGGATCTGCTCCGGCTGTTCGGCAAGGACGGCCATGTTAGACATTCCCTGGACGGCCCGGCAGGCACTCCGGTGTCCTCGGTTGCGCTGGATTTCGTCAGCGTGCATCGCGGCTTCTGGGATCTGAGCGATGCAAGCGAGCGCGCGCTGTTTGCGGCCACGACCGATCTGATCATCGCCGAACCGCGCTTTCGCATACCCAGTACCTTTCACTTCCTGGTGTCCGCGGATAATCCGCGGAACAAGATGATCCACAAGATCGCTGCTCCTGCCTACCAGGGACGTTCCTCATGGCCGACGTTCAACGTCGAGTTCGCGGATCGCATGCTGGACTATGATGAATTCTCAGGTCGCGACACCTACCGCTCCTGCGCCCAGGGAATTCTGAAGGACATCCGCACCGCGACCGAGGTCCACGGCGGATATCAGGAACTGATCTCGGAGCAGGGTCTGAAGTATCGCACCTGGGCCTATAAGGGTGCCGTTGCTCACTCCTGGTTTCCGCGGTTCCTGTCGGTCTGGAGGAGGGCGTATGGAACGCCGCTCCTCCATTGGAACGACTGATCCGCGGACAGCTATCCCTCCGTCACGTCCACCATTTCGCCGCCGTCCAGCACCTGCGCGGCCTTGGCGCGGTCGAGATCGCCTTCCCAGGCTGCGACCACGACGGTGGCGACGCAGTTGCCGACCAGGTTGCCGAGCGCGCGGGCCATGCCGATGAACCAGTCGACCGAGAGCACCAGCACGAGGCCGATCGCGGGAATGCTCGGCACCGCGTTCAGCGTCGCCGCAAGGATCACGATCGCCGAGCCCGGCACGCCGTGGGCGCCTTTTGACGTGATCAGAGACACGCCGAGCACCAGGAGGAGATCGCCGAAGGACAGCGGCGTGTTGGTTGCCTGCGCGATGAAGACCACCGCAAGCGTCAGGTAGATCGAGAACGCATCGAGGTTGAAGGAATAGCCGGTCGGGATCACGAGGCCGACCACGGAATCCTTCACCCCCATGCGCTCCAGCTTCTTCATGATTTGCGGCAGCACCGCGTCGGAGGAGGCGGTCGCAAGCACGATGGTCAGCTCCTCGCGCAGGTAAGCGAGGAATTTGAGGATGTTGATCCCGGCGAGGGCCATTACGCCGCCGAGCACACCGAGCACGAAGATGCCGACCGAGACGTAGAACAGCATCACCAGCGAGACGAGCTGCTTCAGCGAGCCGACGCCGTATTTGCCGACGGTGTAGGAGACTGCGCCGAGCACGCCGAGCGGGGCGACCCGCACGATCAGCCCCATGACGCGGAACAGCACGGTGGAGGCCGCGTCAACGATGGTGATGACGAGCTTGCCCTTCTCGCCGCCGACGAGCGCGAGGCCGACGCCGAACAGCACGGCGAAGAACAGCACCTGGAGCACGTCGTTGCGCGACAGCGCATCGAACGAGGTCGACGGGATGACGTTGAGCAGGAAGGCACCGATGCCCGCGCCTTGCAGCTTGTGAGCGTTGTCGGCGTAGGTGTTGAGCGCCTTGGCATCGAGCGTCGACGGATCGATGTTCATGCCGTGGCCGGGGCCGAAGACGTAGGCGAGGATGAGGCCGACCACGAGCGCGACCGTCGTCATGGTCTCGAAATAGACCAGCGCCTTGACGCCCACCCGGCCAACCTTCTTGAGATCGCCGGCGCCGGCAATGCCATGCACGACCACGCAGAACACGATTGGCGCCACGATCATCGAGATCAGTTTGAGGAAGGCGTCGCTCAGGATCTTGAGGCTGATGGCGAAGTCCGGGACGGTCACGCCCAGGAGGATGCCGAGCACCAGCGCCGCCAGGACCTGGACGAACAGCGAGGTATAGAGCGGCTTCGGCTCGGCGGCCGGCGCCGCGGTGATGGTCGACATGGTGAACTCCCCCGGTTTGACGCGTCTTGGACGCCAAAAAGGAGCAACAACCGTGCCAGTTTGTCGCGATCTGGCCGGGAATCCGCTCGTTTTTCTCGACTTTCCCCCAGCGCCTCGCTTCAAACCGACAAAATTGCGGTCCCTTCGAGGGATGCTTCGCCGGCTTGTTCGATGGGCCTAGCCGAGTGGCGTCGCAGAATGAGCGGCAGCAGCCCGCCGACACGTAGGGTCTCACATTCCAGATTGGTTTCCACCGCAGCGATGGCATCGAAGCGGACGATCTCGGCGCCGTCGCGCAGGAGGCGAACTTTGATTGTTGCTCGCGGCTTGAGCGCGCCGATGTGTGCGTCGATCTCCAGGCGATCATCCGGCCTTATGTCCAGCGTTTGCGGCCGGCGATCGGGCGGCAGGCGGAGCGGCAGAATGCCCATGCCGATCAGGTTGGAGCGGTGAATGCGCTCGAAGCTCAACGCCAACACCGCACGCGCGCCGAGCAGCGCAACGCCCTTCGCCGCCCAGTCGCGCGACGAGCCCATGCCGTAGCGCTCGCCAGCCACGATGACGATCGCGCGCTGTTGCTTCTCATAGTGCTCGGCGGCAAGCCGGAGCGATAGCCGTTCACCGGAGCCTGCGAGAATCGTCTGTCCGGGCGGCAGATCGGGACCGAGCAGATTCCGCACGCTCTTGTTGGTGAACAGTCCGCGCAGCATCACCTCCCAGTTTCCGCGGCGTGACGCAAATACGTTGAGATCATGCGGGTCCTCGCCGCGCGCGACGAGATAACGCGCCGCTTCGCCGTTCGCCGCGATCGCGCCTGCTGGCGAGATGTGGTCAGTCGTGATGTCGTCGCCGAGCACCAGGAGTGGCGTTGCCGAGTAATGTCCAAGGCGCGTGCCATGGCCAAAATCCGCGAAAGGCGGGCGGCGGATATAGGTGGAGGCGTCATCCCAAGGGAATAGCGCTGTGGCGGGTGCCGAGAACGCAGCCCAATCGGCGCTGGCTTCCGCGGCGTCATAGGCACCAGCGTAGTCGCGTGCGTCGCGTGCGAGTGCCAAGGCCGCATCGATCTCGCGACCAGTCGGCCAGATGTCAGCCAGGCGCACCTCGGTGCCGGCAGAACTGCGCGCGATCGGATCGCGCAAAATGTCGCGTGCGACATCGCCGGCGAGTGCGAAGGCCACGACGAGCGGCGGCGAAGCAAGAAATCCAAGCTCGATCTGCGAATGCACGCGGCCGGGGAAATTGCGGTTGCCCGACAGCACGGCGACCGGCGCCATTTGCTTTTCGGCCATCGCGCTGGCCATGCACGGTGCCAGCGGCCCAGAGTTGCCGATGCAGGTCGTACAGCCATAGCCGACGATGCCGAAGCCGAGCGTCTCGAGATCGTCGAGCAGGCCTGAGCGTCGCAAATAGCGCTCCGCAGTCGGCGAGCCCGGCGCGAGCGAGGTCTTCACCCAGGCGGGCGGCATGAGCCCGAGCCGCCGCGCCTTGCGCGCGAGCAGGCCTGCGGCGATCAGGAGCCTTGGGTCCGAGGTGTTGGTGCAGCTCGTGATCGCGGCGATCGCGATCGCACCATTGACCGGCGGATCGGCGCGCTCCACGTCAGTCGTTGCAGCGGAACGTCCAAGCGAGAGCGTCTCGGCGGTCTTGCTGGCAGCGATACGGTCTTGCGGCCGGCGAGGGCCGGCGAGGCTGACCTCGACCTCGTCGAGATCGATGCTGATCGTCTCCGTGTAGCGCGGCGCGGCTTCGGGATCGAACCAGAGTTTTTGGCGCCGAACATAGGCTTCGACCAGCGCGACCTGCTCGCGTGATCGGCCGGTCTGCTCGAGATAGTCGAGCGTCCGGCTGTCGATCGGGAAGTAGCCGGAATTGGCGCCGAACTCCGGCGTCATGTTGGCGACAACGGCCCGATCGCCGGCCGAGAGCGCCGAGACACCTGGCCCAAAGAATTCCACAAAGCGGTCCGCAAGATCGATCTGCCGAAGGCGCTCCGTGACGGTCAGGGCAAGGTCGGTCGCGAGTACGCCTTCACGCAGCCGCCCGGTCAGGCGTACACCGACGACATCGGGCACGCGCATCGCGACGGGCATGCCGAACATCACGCTTTCGGCTTCGAGTCCGCCGACACCCCAGGCCAGCACGCCGATCCCGTTGATCATGGGTGTGTGGCTGTCGGTGCCGATCAGCGTGTCGGGTACGGCCCACGTTTCGCCGTCGCGGTGCAGCGTCGTCACGACGCTTGCGAGCCGCTCCAGGTTCAGCGTGTGCATGATGCCGGTGCCAGGCGGATGCACGCGCACGCCCTCGAGCGCTTGGCTGGCCCATTTCATGAAACGATAGCGTTCGCCGTTGCGCGTGAGCTCTTGCGCCATGTTCCGCGCCATCGCATCCGGCCGTGCAAACACGTCGGCGCCGAGTGAGTGATCGGTCGAGACGTCGACCGGTAGGACCGGATTGAGCCGAGTCGGATCGCCGCCAGCTTCCGTGAGCGAGGCGCGCAGACCCGCAATGTCGACCAGCGCCGGACCACAGGTCGTGTCGTGCATGAGCACGCGCGAGGGCTGGAAGGCGATCTCGCTTTCGCTGCGTCCATCGGCGAGCCAGCCGAGGATCGCGGCAACCGATGCGTCCCGCTCCGCACCGCCGATGCGCAGCACATTCTCGAGCAGGATGCGCAGGATCACCGGCAGGCGAAGGAGGTCCTCACCTGCCACGGCGGCGATGTCGGCGATGTGATAAGTCTGCGACCCGCAGCGGAGCGTTCCGGAACTAGTCATCTCTCGATCCTGCCTATCCGATCAGGCGTGTTGCTCGGCAGCCTGCGTCTGCGCTTCGTCCGCGTCCTCCATTCGGGCGAACCAGGTCATCAGGAAGGACACAAACAATAATCCGCTGAGGAACAGGAGCCCGCCATAGGCGCTGCCGGTGGCGTCCTTGATTGCGCCGATGGCGTAGGGGCCGGCGAAGCCACCGAGATTGCCGATGGAGTTGATCGTCGCGATCGACACGGCTGCGGTCGAGCGCGTCAGGAACAGCCCCGGCAGCGACCAGAACGGCGACTTGAAGGCGTAAATGCCGGCAAGCGACAGCGAGATCAGTGTCATGGCGACGGCGGGCTGTACCGCGAGCCCGGTGAGCGCAAGCGCGACCGCGCCCCACAACAGCGGAATCGCGGAATGCTTCTGCCGCTCCCCGGTGCGGTCGGAATTGCGCGACCACAGCACCATCACGATCGTCGCAAAGGCATACGGCAGCATGGCGGCGAGGCCGATCTCGAAATTCGTCAGCGAGGACGAGAGGCCTTTGATGATCTGCGGCATCCAGAGACCGATGCCGAGATTGCCGACCTGGTAGATGAAATAGATCACCGACAGGAACAGTACTTTTGGGTTGGTGATCGCGGCGACGATGCCGAGATGCTGAACGTTACGGCGGCCGGTTTGGTCCTTGCGCAGCTCCTCGGTAAGCCAGTCGCGCTCCCGCGGCGTGAGCCATTTGGCCTGCTCGGGGCGATCGGTCATGATGAAGTAGTTGACGATTCCGGCGACGATGGCGGGGCCGCCTTCGAGCAACAGCATCCAGCGCCAGCCGCTGAGGCCAAAGCCTCCGACGTGGTCCATGATCCAGGTGCTTAGGGGCGCGCCGATCAGATAGGACACAGGAATGGCCGCGGTGAACAGCGCGACCGTGGTCGCCTGTTCCTTGGCGCGGAACCAGTAGGTCAGATAGATGATGATGCCGGGAAAGAAGCCGGCTTCGGCGACGCCGAGCAGGAAGCGCAGGATATAGAGCTGCGTCGCGCTCTGCACGAAGGCGCTCGCGGTCGCGACGATGCCCCAGCTGATCAGGATGCGCGAGATCCAGATACGTGCGCCATATTTGTTCAGCGCGATGTTGCTCGGCACCTCGAACAGGAAATAACCGATGAAGAAGATGCCGGCGGCAAAGCCAAAGGCCTCGCTCGACAGCGCGAGCTCCTTGTTCATCTGAAGCGCCGCATAGCCGATATTGGCGCGGTCGAGATAGGAGATGACGTAGAGGCTGAAGCAATATGGCACGATGCGCCAGGACACCTTGCGCATGGTGGATTGCTCGATGGTCGCTGCGGTGGCGGACATTGACGGCGTTCCCTTGCTGCGTTTCGTCGGGGCTTGTCGGCAACGCCACAACCTTCCCCGCAGGCGGGCGCCTTGCGGGCATATATGCATTTTATATAATAAAGTGCAATATGGTTGAAGTCAGACCTTTGGGACCTTGATCAGGCCAGCGCCCTCGATGTGGACGCGAAGGAAGTCTGACGCCTCCTGACGCAGGCCTTTTTCCAGCAATGTCAGGATGTTGATGTGCTCGCGGCACTGGATGGGGAGACGGCTGCGGTCCACCGTGATGCGGTACTCGACCAGCCGCCGCAGCCGGTTCACGCGCTTCACCGCATCGAGGAAGAACGGGTTGCGCGCACAGCCGACCAGCATTTCGTGGAACTCGGCATTGGCGGCAAATATCTCCGAGCGCGAGGCGCGCTTGTAACCGCCGTCGAGTAGCCATTGCTGCTGCTCGCGCGCGGCCGCAAACGCCGCGCGATCGATCTCGAAGCTCGGCAGCAGCAGGGCCTGTGGCTCCAGCGCGACGCGCAGCTGATAGCCCTGTTGATAGCTCTCGCGCGAGGTCAGGAGCGGGCCGAACGCCCAGCCATTGCCGGGCAGGCGCTCGATCCAGCCTTCATCGGCTATTTTGGTGAGGATCTTCAGGAGGCGTGTGCGGGAGAGGCCGTAGCGGCGCATCAGCTCGTTCTCGCTGACCTTGTCCGGGAGGTTTCCGGCCAGCCGGTCCTCGGCGATGGCGAAGTACCACTCGTCCTCGCGCTCCGGTTCGGCGTCCTCCGCATCCGGCAGATCGGCGAGCTCAGTGGCGCTCTTGACCAGGAAGAAGCCGCGATTGGGCTCGGAGCGGACGACCTTCATGTCTTCGAGGATTTGCAGCGCCGCATTGATCGGCGCGCGCGAGACCCGCAGCGCATCCGCCAGCATCTGGCTCGGCAGATGCTGATCGGCCCGCAAGCCGTTGGCGCGGATGTAGTCGAGGATCCGCGCAGTCATCTGGGTCGCGAGATTGGGGCGGGGCATGGGGCGACTCGGGTTGGTCCTCTCCTGAAGAGATGTCGCTTACCGGCGCGGACTGTACAAGCGTGGCGGCCCGCCGGTTCTTGCGTCTTGCCTAGAATTGTGTTTTAAAAAATAAAAAGCAATATGGGGAGGGGCCGTGACACCTAAGAATTCTATTGCGCGCCCTACGTCGTCGCTCCGCGCTGACGGCGCACCCCTGTCGCGGCGCATGTTCGCGGGCCTCGTCGCCGCCGGCGCGGTGAACGCTGCATGGCCTGGCGCATCCGCGTTATCTCAGACACAGACGTCCCATCCGGAGGACAACATGCTCGAAGGCTCTCACTCATTCGTCTATGTCGGCGCGCGCACGACGAAGGAGCGCAACGCCCGTGGCGATGGGCTCAACGTCTATGCGATGGACAATGCGACCGGCGCCTGGCGCCACGTCCAGTTCCTCGGCGATCTCGTCAATCCGTCGTTTCTCACCTTCGATCGCACGCGACGCTTCCTCTACACGGTGCATGGCGATCTCAGCGATATCACGGCTATGGCGATCGACCCAGTGAGCGGCAAGCTCGCCGTGATCAACCGGCAGGGCACGGAAGGAAAGAACCCCGTCCATCTCGCGATAGATCCCACCAACCGCTTCGTGGTGGTCGCCAACCACATCACGTCCACGTTGGCGCTGCTGCCACGGCAGGACAACGGTTCGCTCGGTGCCGTGATCGATCTCGTCAAGGTGGAGGGCAAGATCGGCCCGCATCGCGTCGAGCAGCCCTTCGCCAAGCCGCATCAGGTCGAGTTCGATCCATCAGGAGCGTTCATTGTGGTACCGGACAAGGGCCTCGATCTCGTTTTCACCTACAAGATCGATGCTGAGAAGGGAAAGCTCGTGCTCGCCGGCAACCCGGTGCAGGCGCGGGAAGGAGCGGGGCCGCGCCACGTGGCGTTTCACCCACAAGGGCGGCTCGCCTACGTCGTCAACGAGCTCGACTCGACCGTCGCGGCCTATCATTTCGATCCCGCGACCGGTGCGCTTGCTCCATTCCAGATCGTCTCCGCGGTGCCTGACGCGTATACGGGCAACAGCCGCGCGGCCGAGATCGCCGTATCGGCCGATGGGCGCTTTGTCTACGCCTCCAACCGTGGCGAGAACAGCATCGCGACCTTTGCAATCGATCAGGCGACCGGCCGCCTTTCGTCCGTCGGCTGGATGCCGAGCGGCGGCAAGACGCCGCGCTTCTTCGCGCTGGCGTTATCGGACGACTTCCTGTTCGCGGCGAATGAGGACACCGACACGGTCAATCTCTTCAAGCGCGATGCCGCCAGCGGCCGCCTCGTTGCGACGGCCCAGGTTGTCCATGTCGGCAGCCCGGTTTGCGTTCTCTTCAAAACGGGTTGACTGGGTGCGCAGACGCACGCTGATCAGTCGCGACGTCACACCTTGCGCCGTCATTGCGAGCGCAGCGAAGCAATCCAGAGTGTCTCCGCGGAGGGGTTCTGGATTGCTTCGCTGTGCTCGCAATGACGATGTTGATGCATTGAGCACCGGCCTCATGCCGGCCCCCCCGTGCAACGGCGAAGTCATTGCCGCTGGAGACGCCGGAGCGTAGCTCGGGCCTGGAGGAGTACACCTTCGCCCATCGTTGCAGCGCGGGGTGCCTCAAATCTCGGCTTGACCGCTGAAATCGCCCGATGTCAGACTTATGACATGAATACAGCAAAGCGACACGGGTCGAGCCTCCGCGACGAGTACGCCGAGATGACGCGGCAACGCATCGTGGCGGCCTTTGTCGAGACGCTGGAGGACGAAGCGGCCGACGACATCTCGATGGCTGCGGTGGCCAAGCGCGCCAAGGTCGCCGAGCGGACCATCTATCGCCACTTCAAGACCCGCGCGGAGCTGTTCGCGGCGGCCGGCGAGTGGATCGAGAACAACGTCTTCAGCTACATTCCCTTCACATCGCCCGACGAGCTACCGGATATCTTCCGCAAGCTGTGCAAGCGGTTCGACCGCCATCCGCATCTGGCGCGCGCCATTGCGATGACGCGGGCCGGCCGAAGGGTGCGCGCCGGCTTCCGGCGGCACCTGATCGAGAAGCATCGCAAGGCGATGGCGCCGCTGGTGCTGCATCTTCCTGCGAAGGAGGTCCGGCAGGCGGAGGCGCTCGCGTCCTATCTCAACAACGTGCTGGCCTGGAATGCGATGCGCGAGGACTTTGGCATGTCCAGCACGGATGTTGCCGACGCGATCGAGTGGGCGCTCACGACCCTCTTGAAAGATGTCCGTCAGCGCGATGCTGCTGCTGCGGCGCGCACCGGCAAGGCCGGCAAATCATCGCGAAAGCGAGCCACGGCTGCGAAAGAGCCGGCGTAGAGTGAGGGCAATGCATGAATGCGATACCCGGCGATCTCCTGATCAACGCGCCCGACGAGGTTCGCATTCGCCAGGACCTCGTCCTGACGGCGCTCGGCCGTCGCCCCGCCGATCGATCCTTGCGGGTTGCCAGGTTGCTCGACGTCCACAGCCGCACCTGGAGCGAGGATCAGGAGATCGTCTTTAGGGGACGGCGCATCGCGTGGGTCGGGCCCGCTGGGGGCTACCCCGGCGAGGTCCGCGAACGCGTGCATCGGCCGGATCTTGCCGCCGTGCCCGGCTTCGGCGAGGTGCACAAGCACATCGAAAGTTCGCATTTGACGCCGGAATGGGAGGCGGCGTTGGTGCTGCCGCATGGCAATACCTGGACCTGCGAGGCGAGCCACGAATTCTCCAATGTCAACGGTGCACGCAATCTCGAATTCTGGTTCGAGGCACGCCGCCGCGGCTCGCCGCTCAAGATCTTTCCGCAGCCTGGCTCGGCCGTCCCGCCGACGGCTAACGAATGGGGCGGCGGCTGGTATGGCCGCGACGAGCAAGTGCGCTTCATGGGCGAGAGCCTGATGGTCACCGGGCTCGACGAAGTCATGGACTGGCCCGCGGTCTGGAATCCCGACAATCCCTCCTACAAGCGGCTCTGGGGCATGATCGAGGCGACGTTCGCGGCGCGCGGCGTCGTCGAAGGCCACGCGTCGGGCTTGCGGGATCTGCCCTCCATCAACGCTTTTGCCGCAGCGGGGCTCGCCTCCGACCACGAGGTGCAGACGCCGGAAGAGACCTGGGACAAGCTCACCCGCGGCCTGTTCGTCGAGCTGCGCGTTTACGCGATGGACGAGATCGTCAAATGGCTCCTCGCCAGGGGCTTGCAGGACTGGTCGCAGATCGCGTTCACCACCGACGACCGTAGCGCCAGCCACACGCTCGAGCTTGGCGCAAGCGATCACAATGCGCGCGTCGCGATCGAAGCCGGCCTCGCGCCGGAAATCGCGATCCAGTGTCTCACCATCAACCCGGCGCGGCACATGCGCCTCACGCCGTTCGTCGGCAGCCTCGCCCCGGGCCGCTTTGGCGATGTCGTGCTGCTCTCGGACGTATCCAAGCTCAGCATTGCCGAGGTGTGGGCCGATGGCGTGCAGGTCTCCGACGGCAAGCGCTACCTCGGCGAGGTCCCCAGGATCGAATGGCCGGAATGGGCGACCAAGACGGTCAATATCAAGCGCACCATCAAGCCCGAGGATTTCGCGCTGTCGGCCGAGCCCGGCCGTACCACGATGAAGGCGGCCGTGATCCGTCCCTTCCATTGGCATCCCGAGTTCTACACGCTCGAATTGCCGGTGCGCGACGGCGCCGTGCAGCGCGATGAGAGTGAGGCCATTACCAAGTTCGCCATCGTCGACCGCTTCTCCGGCGATGGACGGGTTGCAAAGATGTTCTGGCGCGGCTGCGGACCGCGGACGCCGGAGACGGCGCTGGCCTGCTCGGTCGCGCATGACAAGCACAATATCTGGGTGGTCGGCTCGTCCGACGCGGCGATGGCCAAGGCGGTGAACGCGCTGATCGAGCTTCAGGGCGGATGGGCGCTGGTGCGCGAGGGTGAGCTCGTTGCGACCGTACGCTTCGAGGTCGGCGGGCTGATGAGCTGTCGCTCGGCGCAGGCGCTCGATGCCGAGATGCAGGCGCTCTACGCCGAGGGCCGCAAGGTCGACTGGATGTATGAGCCGACCTTCCGGCCGCGCTGGTATCCGGGATTCCCCGAAAGGCTGATGTTCGCAACGCTGACCTGCGCGCCCTGGAGCTGGGTGCTGGTGGCGCCGTGCGAGCAGGCGCCGCTCGGGTTCATCAATGTACAAACCGGTGAAGCGCACCCGGTGGTCTGGTAGGGGAGTGACTGGGATGAACGAGATGACGCCGCCGCAAGCTGCTTCCGCAGAGCCGGCGCCGCGCGCCGGCGCAGGCCCGCTCGATCGCATCTTTGGCCTCACCGAGCGCGGCACCAGCGTCGGGCGCGAGGTGATGGCCGGCGCGACCACCTTCGCGGCGATGGCCTATATCATCGCGGTGAATCCGGCGATCATGTCCAATGCGGGAATGGATCGCGCCGATCTCGTCAGCGCCACGGCACTTGCCGCGATCTTCGGCTCGGTGATGATGGGCCTGTGGGCCAACCTGCCGCTCGCCGTTGCGCCGGCGATGGGCTCGAACGTCATCTTCACCTATGTCATCGTCAAGCAGATGGGCATGCCCTGGCAGGGTGCGCTCGCCATGGTCGCTTTCACCGGCGTGCTGTTTTTGATCCTCAGCCTGTCGAAACTGCGCGAGAAGGTTGCGAAGGACGTTCCGGAAGCGCTGAAGATCGGCATCCAGGCTGCCGTCGGCACGCTCATCGTCTTTATCGCGCTGCGCGGCGCCGGCTTCGTGGTGCAGAACCCCTCGACCTACATCGCGATGGGATCACTGCGCAGCCCGCCGGTGCTGCTGACGCTGTTCGGTCTCCTGTTGACGCCGGTGCTGGTGGCGCGCCGGGTGCCGGCCGCATTGATCCTCTCGATCGCGGTGCTGACCCTGATCGGCTTCTTCGTTCCCGGTGCGAACGGGAAGATGGTGACGTCGGTGCCATCAGCCATCATGTCGTGGCCGCGCTGGCCGACCAGCACCTTCATGGCGCTCGACGTCGGCTATCTCTTCAGCCATTTCGTCGTCGCGCTGCCGCTACTGTTCTACTTCCTGTGCGCCGAATTCTTCTCGACGCTGGGCACGCTGATCGGCGTCACGGGCGCCGCCAATCTGCGCAAGGCGGATGGTTCGATTCCGAATGCTACCGCGGCGTTTGCGACCGACGCGACGGCCTCCATCGTCGGCCCGCTGCTCGGCACCTCCGTCGTCACGGCCTATATCGAGTCCATCACCGGCGTGCAGGCTGGCGGCCGCACCGGCCTTACTTCAGTGACCGTCGCGGCGCTCTTCTTCCTCGCGCTGTTCTTCTGGCCGATCTTCGTCATCATCCCGCCGCAAGCCACTGCGCCCGCGCTGGTGCTCGTCGGCGTCTTGATGATGCAGGGTCTCGCGCGCATCGACATGACCGATCTCGTCAATGCGGTGCCGATTGTGCTCACCCTGCTGGTCACCGTGCTGACCAACAATCTCATCAACGGCATGGCGCTGGGGACGCTGAGCTACATCGCGCTGGAGGTGACCATGGGGCGCCGCGCGCAGATTCCGGCAATGGTCTGGGGGCTGGGTGTCGTGTTCATCACCTACGCGATTGTGATCGCGCAGATATTCTGAAGGCAGGGCTACGCCGCAAGATCCAGCAGCCGGCACGATCCGCGCACCAGCACCTTGCGGCCGGATGAAGTCATGTTGGGGACGCCGTCCCTGATGGTGACAAGGCCGAGTTTGACGAGGTCTTCGACCGCATGGGCCTTCGAAAGACGATACTGCGAAGCCGGACAGCGCAATGCTTTCAAGATTTCCCACTGGTCCGGCGAAAGATCGAAGTCGAAATCGTCGTTCATGTTGCCTCGAAATATCTGGCCGTTCGTGCACCGATTAGCGGCGCAGCATGAAAACCATGCGACGACAATGAGTCGGGAATTCGATTAGTTGTTTAGAACATCTCTTCACAAATTGCCGCAGATCATTTGCGCCACAATAGTTAAGATCGCGCGCATGCGGATATCGTCCCGATATTCGATCACCTCTTGAT
>NZ_JBBIAM010000066.1:0-51050 GCF_054185185.1 Bradyrhizobium sp. UFLA05-153 | reverse complement strand
ATGGCCAAGCTTGCCGGCGGCGTCCACCGTCTCGACGGCCAGCTCATGGTCGTCCTCGACGTCGATCGCGTCCTCGAACTCGCGCCCGAGATGATGGCTGCCTGAGACGACGGTCGGCCCGCCGACCGACCTGCAATTGGAAGTGTCCCGCCGGGGACAGGAAGTAGAGGCTCACATGAGAACTTGTCTCGTCGTTGATGACTCCAGTGTCATCCGCAAGGTTGCGCGCCGCATCCTGGAAGGCCTCGACTTCCAGATTCTCGAAGCCGAGGATGGCGAGAAGGCGCTGGAAGCTTGCAAGCGCGGGCTGCCCGATGCCGTGCTGCTCGACTGGAACATGCCGGTCATGGACGGCTACGAATTCCTCGGCCATCTGCGCCGCATGCCCGGCGGCGACCAGCCCAAGGTGGTGTTCTGCACCACCGAGAACGACGTCGCGCATATCGCGCGCGCGCTGCACGCCGGTGCCAACGAGTACATCATGAAGCCATTCGACAAGGACATCGTGACGGCGAAGTTCCAGGAAGTCGGCCTGATCTGACCGTGCTGCCCGGGGGCTGAACGGATCCTTCGGCGTTTGTTTCAACTGAACCGTTCCAGTCTGCGTTGGTGAGTAATGAGTGTTGCGTTCGCTGGAAATTCGGCCGTCAGTCCGTCGCGGGAAGGGCCACTGCGCGTGATGATCGTCGACGATTCCGTCGTCATCCGCGGTCTGATCTCGCGCTGGATCGGCGCCGAGCACGACATGGAGGTGGCGGCCTCCTTGCGCACCGGACTTGAGGCGGTCAACCAGCTCGAACGCATCAACCCCGATGTCGCCGTGCTCGACATCGAAATGCCCGAACTCGACGGCCTCACGGCGCTGCCGCAGCTTCTGGCCAAGAAGCGCGATCTCGTCATCATCATGGCCTCCACGCTGACCCGCCGTAACGCGGAGATCAGCTTCAAGGCGCTGTCGCTGGGCGCGGCCGACTACATTCCGAAGCCGGAATCGACCCGCGAGGCCTCCGCCGCCGATATATTCCATCACGATCTGATCCAGAAGATCCGTCATCTCGGCGCGCGGCTGCGCAGGAAGGCGGCGGTCGCAAGCCCGTCGCTCGCGCCCGCGAGCCCGGCTCCGCTTGCGCGTGAGCCCGCCGCGCGTCCTGCAGCACCGGCGCCGGCCGCACCGACGGCCTCAGCCGCTTCGCTCGTCAAACGCTCGTTTTCGACGCAGGCCCCGAAGGTGCTGTTGATCGGCTCCTCGACCGGCGGGCCGCAGGCGCTGATGTCGCTGGTGACCGATCTCGGTCCAGTGATCGATCGCTTCCCGGTGCTGATCACCCAGCACATGCCGCCGACCTTCACCACCATTCTCGCCGAGCATCTGGCGCGCTCGAGCCGCAGGCCCGCGCATGAGGCGATCGATGGCGAGGCGGTGAAGCCGGGCCAGATCTATCTCGCGCCGGGCGGCAAGCACATGCGCGTGGTGCGGAGCGGCGCTGAGGCCGCGATCGCGCTCGACGACGGACCTGCGGTGAACTTCTGCAAGCCTGCGGTTGATCCGCTCTTCTCTTCCGCCATCGACCTCTGGCACGGCGGTATTCTGGCGGTGATCCTGACCGGCATGGGCTCGGACGGCATGCGCGGCGGCAAGGACATCGTCGCCGCCGGCGGCAGCGTGATCGCGCAGGACGAAGCCACCAGCGTGGTATGGGGCATGCCGGGTGCGGCCGCGAATGCCGGCATCTGCGCCGCGATCCTGCCGCTCAATCAGATTGCACCGAAGGTCAATCGGCTGTTTTCGGGAGACCGGTCGTGACGCCGATGGATTATGAATACCTGCGCAAGTTCCTGAAGGAACGTTCGGGCCTCGATCTCTCCGCCGACAAGACCTACCTGGTCGAGAGCCGGCTCATGCCGCTCGCGCGCAAGGCAGGCCTCGCCGCCATTCCTGATCTCGTGCAGAAGATCAAGAACGGCGATGCCAGGCTCGCGACCGACGTGGTCGAGGCGATGACCACCAACGAGACCTTCTTCTTCCGCGACAAGATCCCGTTCGATCATCTGCGCGACACCATCCTGCCGGGCCTGATCCAGGCGCGCGCGGCGCGCAAGAGCCTGCGCATCTGGTCGGCGGCATCGTCGACCGGGCAGGAGCCCTATTCGATCGCGATGTGCCTGAAGGAGAAGGGCGCGGCGCTCGCCGGCTGGCGCATCGAGATCGTCGCGACCGATCTGTCGCAGGAGGTGTTGGAGAAATCCAAGGCCGGCGTCTACAGCCAGTTCGAGGTGCAGCGCGGCCTGCCGATCCAGTTGCTGGTGAAATACTTCACCCAGTCCGGCGACATCTGGCAGCTCAATGCCGACGTCCGCTCCATGGTGCAGTTCCGCCAGCTCAACCTGCTCCAGGACTTCTCGCATCTCGGCACGTTCGACGTCATCTTCTGCCGCAACGTGCTGATCTATTTCGACCAAGACACCAAGGCGGTGATCTTCGAACGCATGGCAAAGAGCCTCGAGGCGGATGGCACGTTGCTGCTTGGCGCCGCCGAGTCCGTCGTCGGCATCACCGACGCCTTTCGTCCCGTCGCCGACCGCCGCGGTCTCTACCAGATCAATCCGGCGCGCGGCGCGCGTCCGGCGGGTGCGCCGATGCTCGCAGGCATGAGGATCGCCGCGGCGCGGTGAGGTGCCTTCTTCCCTTCTCCCCTTGTGGGAGAAGGTGGCGCGAAGCGCCGGATGAGGGGTTGCTTCCGCGAACTCAAATGCGAGAGGTCAATCGCGGAGAGAGACCCCTCACCCGCCTTCGCTTCGCGAAGGCACCCTCTCCCGCAAGGGGAGAGGGTAAGAATGCCCGCCTCACAAGATCGCGTGCGGCAAGAATCGCGAGCTGTTGCCGGTGATCGGGCTTTCGTCCTCACGGATCGACAGGCCGCAGGGCTCGTGATTCACGAGCCAGCTTCCGACCACGGGATAGAAGCCGGAGAAATTCGGGAGCGGCGAGAGTGCCTGGCGGACAAAGCCTTCGGCGCCGTAGGGGCCCGTGTGCTCCTCGAGCGGCGCGCCGCCAGAGACCAGCGTGACGTTGGCGCCTTCGCGCGACAGCAACGGCTTGCGCACGTAGGAGCTGCCGAGTTCGGCGGCTCGCGGATCATCCTCGAAGAAGGCCGGCAGCAAATTGGGATGGTTCGGAAACATCTCCCACAGCAGCGGCAGGATGCCCTTGTTGGAGAGCACCGCCTTCCACGGTGGCTCGATCCAGCGTGTCGGCGCCTCCTTCAGCTTGGCGCCGAAGGCGTCGTGGAACATCCATTCCCAGGGGTAGAGCTTGAAGGCGAGCGTGATGTCGCGATCGTCGAGATCGACGAAGCCGCCGCCAGCCTCGCGCCAGCCGATCTCCTCGATGTCGAGCAGCGTCGTCGATAGCCCTGCCTGGCGCGCGGTGTCTTCGAGATAGGCGAGCGTGCCGGCGTCCTCTTCGTTGCCGGTCGTGCCGGTGAGATGCAGATGCTGGCCTGCCGCAATCGCCTTCCAGGCCTCGATCAGCCGCTCATGGATGGAGTTGAACTGGTCGGCGCGCGCCGGGATGATGCGCCGCTCGATCGCCTGTTCGAGCCAGGTCCATTGAAACACCGCGGCCTCGAAGATCGAGGTTGGCGTATCAGCGTTGTATTCGAGCAGCTTGGCCGGCGACGTGCCGTCGAACTTCAGGTCGAGCCGGCCGTAGAGGCTGCGGTCGTCGCGCTCCCAGCTCTCGGAGATCAGGTCCCAGAAGGCCTCCGGGATCTTCAACCGCTCCAGCAGCCGCTCATCGATGATGATGCGGCCGGCGAGCTCGATGCACATCGCGTCGATCTCGCCGGTCGGCGTTTCGACCCCGCGTTCGATCTCGTCGAGCGGGAAGGCGTAATAGGCGCGCTCATCCCAATAGCGCTCACCGTCGATGGTATGGAAATCGAAGCCGCATTGCTGCGCGGTTTGCTTCCAGTCGTCGCGCTCGGGACAGACGATCCGCTGCATGCGCTAGCCGCCACCGTGGCCATGGCCGCCATGGCCGTGCCCGTGGACGACATGCAGCGTGCCGCCGAAGCCGCCATAGGTGGCGGGCCCGCAATAGGGTTGTCCGTCGATGCCGGGAACGGCCGTCATTCCGGGTCCGCAGTCATAGGGCCGCCGCACAAATCCCATCGAGACCGCGCTGACCGCGGCACTCCCCATCAGGGTCAGCACGACCCGTCGCGAACGTTTCATGTTGCTTCCTCCCGACGCCAATCGAGCAGACCGGCCAAAGGCGGTGAATTCAAAACGTGGCTCGGCTCAACCGCCTCCCGAGAAGCCGAAGGCATGCGCGGACGAGCCGAAGCCGCCCCGCGTCACACCGCCGGAGCCGCTGCTGTAGAAGCTCGATCGCGACGACCAATGGCCACCGCCGCCGCCGCCGCTCGACGAGCAGGCCGCCATGCCGGGCTGGTCGCAGTTCTGCCGCGGTATCAGTGTGTAGGCGGCGGTGCCGACAGCGATCGCGCCCATCACCAGCAATGCGACCTCGCCGGAGCGCTTGACCGGCTCCTTCGGCGGCAGCGGCAAGGGCTGAGGATGGCGCTTGCCGAAATCCTTGTTGGGGCGCTTCTCGGCCATGGTCAGTAGATCATGCAGGCGGCGTTGAGCAGGCCTGCGGCGAGCGAGGAAAGGCCGAGCCAGATCGCAGGCGCCATGTCGCCCGCGGCGATCCGCGCCGACAGGTTCGGCACCGGCACCTTCACGACGTAGAACACCACGACCTGGACGATCAGCGCGATGAACGCCCAGATCAGGCAGTCCAGCACGTTGGCCGAATGTGCGATGGCACTGACCAGCGGTGCAACGAAGCCGAGCAGGCTCAGCCCCAGCGCAATCGCGGCGGCCGGATCATTGTCGCGGATGAGCTGGAATTCGTTGTGCGGGGTGATGCGGGTGTAGACGAACAGATAGGCCACGATCGCCACCAGCCCGGTGCAGAAATAGACCAGAAAGGCTGGCAGGCCAGCAAGCGATTGCAGGATCATCGTTCCCCCGGTGTCAGGCCAGTATTCGTCGGCAGGCCGAGGATACCGGTTCAACGGTTAGAGGGGGATGAAGCTCTGTTCGTATCCTCCAAAAACGAAAACCCCGCCATTTGCGGCGGGGTCCAGTCGGGGAGGAGCGAGCCACCTGGGGCTCACGACGGAAGGAAGATCAGGCGGGGATCCGCTCGTCGGCCTCGTGCGGCTCGCGCAGCACGTAGCCGCGGCCCCACACGGTCTCGATGAAGTTGCGGCCTTCGGAGGCGTTGGCGAGTTTCTTGCGGAGCTTGCAGATGAAGACGTCGATGATCTTCAGCTCCGGCTCGTCCATGCCGCCATAGAGGTGGTTGAGGAACATTTCCTTGGTGAGGGTCGTGCCTTTGCGGAGCGAGAGCAGCTCCAGCATCTGGTATTCCTTGCCGGTCAGATGCACGCGCTGGCCGCCGACTTCCACCGTCTTGGTGTCGAGGTTGACGACGAGGTCGCCGGTCTGGATGACCGACTGGGCGTGGCCCTTGGAGCGGCGCACGATCGCGTGGATGCGGGCCACCAGCTCGTCCTTGTGGAAGGGCTTGGTCATGTAGTCGTCGGCGCCGACGCCGAGACCCTTGACCTTGTCCTCGATGCCGGCGAGGCCGGAGAGGATCAGAATCGGTGTCTTGATCTTGGAGACCCGGAGCTGCTTGAGCACGTCGTAGCCGGACATGTCGGGCAGGTTGAGGTCGAGAAGAATAATGTCGTAATCGTATAGCTTACCGAGATCGACGCCCTCTTCCCCCAGGTCGGTCGTATAGACGTTGAAGCTTTCAGACTTCAGCATCAGCTCGATCGACTGCGCGACGGCGCTGTCATCTTCTATCAGCAAAACGCGCATGCCAGTTCCCCATAGTCGCCGCTCCGGGCGTCAGGTCGGCCGCATTCGCGGCACTCAACAAAACGCCTTTGAACAACTGATTCGGATCCTGACGTCACATGGTTAACAAAGTCTGATTCTGGAACGCAAGACCTCACGGTGCAATTTTTGTCGAATCGCCCTAAGATGTTGCGCAGAAGCAGTTTTCGTCACCCGGTTCCGTTCAAGTTCCACTTTAAGAGACGGGCCTAACCGACTCTCGCGACTCCCCTTCTTCTGCCGGGCAGGCGCTCAGTCACAAAGACAGTGACGCAATGATTAATGATGCGGGTAAACACGAAGTTAAGCGCCGTTCAGAAATGTGGCGAAATTTAAGGGTTTCGTCATGAAGGGCATGAAAGCCGGATCATGAAGGCGCTTGCGGAGCAGATCGGGGACATCGACGGCGTCAATATATACGGCCGCGTCGTCGGCGTGCGCGGCCTGATGGTCGAGGTCGCTGGTCCCATTCACGCGATGTCGGTCGGCGCGCGGCTGGTGATCGAGACCGGCGCGAACCGCTTCATTCCCTGCGAAGTGATCGGCTTTTCCGGCAACAACGCTGTCGTGATGCCGTTCGCGGGACTCGAGGGCGTGCGGCGCGGCTGCAAGGCTGTCATCGCGAATGCCGCCAACCAGGTGCGGCCGTCGGCGGCCTGGCTCGGCCGCGTCGTCAATGCGCTGGGCGAGCCGATCGACGGCAAGGGGCCGCTGCTGCAGGGCACCTCGCCGATGCCGTTCCGCAATTCGCCGCCACCTGCGCATTCGAGGAAGCGTGTCGGCGCGCCGCTCGATCTCGGCGTCCGCGCGCTCAACACGTTTCTGACCTGCTGCCGTGGCCAGCGGATGGGCATTTTTGCCGGCTCCGGCGTCGGCAAATCCGTGCTGCTGTCGATGCTCGCGCGCAATGTCGACGCCGATGTCAGCGTCATCGGCCTGATCGGGGAACGCGGCCGCGAGGTGCAGGAGTTCTTGCAGGACGACCTTGGCGAGGAGGGCCTGGCGCGCTCCGTCGTCGTGGTCGCGACATCGGACGAGCCGGCGCTGATGCGGCGGCAGGCGGCGTATCTGACGCTTGCGATCGCCGAATATTTTCGCGACGAGGATCAGGACGTGCTGTGCCTGATGGACTCGGTGACGCGCTTTGCCATGGCCCAGCGCGAGATCGGCCTCTCCGCGGGCGAGCCGCCGACCGCCAAGGGCTATACGCCGACAGTCTTCACGGAGCTGCCGAAGCTCCTGGAGCGCGCAGGTCCCGGCATGGGGGTCGGTGCCATCACCGCGATCTTCACGGTGCTGGTCGACGGCGACGACCATAACGAGCCGATCGCGGACGCCGTCCGCGGCATCCTCGATGGTCACATCGTGATGCAGCGTTCGATCGCCGAGCGCGGGCGCTACCCCGCCATCAACATCCTCAAATCGGTCTCCCGCACGATGCCGAAATCGGCCGACCCGCAGTTCTGGCCGACCATTCAGAAGGCCCGCCAGGTCATGGCGACCTATGCCGACATGGAGGAACTGATCCGGCTTGGCGCCTACCGGGCGGGGTCCAGCCCCGAGGTCGACGAGGCGATCCGGCTCCATGAGCCGCTGGAGGCCTTCCTGCGCCAGCGCAAGGACGAAAGTGCCGGTTTGGCGGACGGCTACCGCCAGTTGGCGCAAATCCTCCAGAATTTGGAAACGGAACGCTAACTTTGTCAGGCCATCATCCGCTCCACAGAGTAGCAGAGCCGGTCGGGGCCCAATTTCGGGATCGGGGAGACCGGTGTTGTCCCACGTGCAGCTAGGGGACTTCTGGGGAGTACGAGTCGATGAAGTCACGTGAAACGCTCATTCGCCTGAAGAAATTTCAGGTCGACGAGAAGCGCCGCAGGGTCACCCAAATCGAGAGCATGATCGCGGACTTCCAGCGCATGTCTGTCGATCTCGAGCGCGAGATCCTGACCGAGCAGGAGCGCGCCGGGATCAACGATCCCTCTCATTTCGCCTATCCGACCTATGCCAAGGCCGCGATCCAGCGCCGCGAGAACCTGACCCGCTCGGCCGACGAGCTGAAGGGCCAGCTCGAAGAGGCCAAGGGCGCGCTGGCCGAGGCTTTTGAGGAATTGAAGAAGGTCGAGCTCCTGGACGAGCGCGACCAGGCGCGCGAGCGCGCCGAGGAGAGCGCCCGCGAGCAGGCCGACCTCGACAGCATCGGCCTGATGCGCGCCCGCATGGGCGCCATCGCCTAAGGCTCTCAAAGCCCCACAGCCAGGGAATTGCGTGAGCCCGGATCCCGAAAGGGTCCGGGTTTTTCGCGTGCGATGTCCACAGTGTGGCGCCCGGCCCCTTGGTGGCGGGCTTTGCTGCGCGCTATGGTGGTGGAGTTTGCAGGGGCCTCGCGGGAAAGCGACGGGGCGGTGCGCGTTGGGGGACTGAATGCTGACGCCAGCAGATCTGGTCTGGCTGATCGCAGCGGTGGCGAAGGGCGACGAGGCGGCTTTCGAGCGCCTCTACGGCGCCACGCGCGCGAAACTCTATGGCGTCGTGCTCCGTATCTTGCGCCGACAGGATCTCGCAGAGGAGGTCATTCAGGAAACCTACGTCAAGATCTGGAACAGTGCGGGCCAGTTCAATCCGGCGCTGTCCTCGCCGATCACGTGGATGGCGTCGATCGCGCGCAACCGCGCCATCGACCTGGTGCGCAAGAAGACCGAAGCCTCGATCGAGGAGGAGCCTCAGGCGATGGAGGTTGCCGCCGACAGCCCCGATCCGCTCGCGCGGCGCGAGATGACGGAGGAGTTGAAGCGGCTCCTGGAATGTGTCGGCCGGCTCGAGCCGGATCGCCAGAAGCTCGTGCTTCTCGCCTATTACAACGGCTGGAGCCGCGAGCAGTTGGCGGAGAAGTTTTCCGCGCCCGTCAACACGGTGAAGACGTGGCTGAGGCGCAGCATGATGGATATCCGGGAGTGCCTTGGATTGTGAGTCTTGGGTTGTAATTGATGGCCTACTCTGAGGACCATATTGCGCTCGCCGCGGAATACACGCTCGGCACACTCGATGCCGACGAGCGCGCGCAGGTCGAGACCATGATGGCGGTGGACAAGGAGTTCGCCGGCCTCGTGCAGGCCTGGCAATTGCGGCTGGGAGTGTTGAACCAGATGGTCGGCTCGGTTGAGCCGCGGCCGATCGTGTGGGAAAACATCAAGGCTGCGATCGGACCGATCCGGGCAACAGAGGAGCCGCAGGCGCCGCCTGAGGCGCCGACCTCTCCACCGCCCGAGGTGCCAGAGCCGCCGGCGGAGCCGGAAGCTGCGTCCGACATCGCTCCGCAATTCGTGCCGCAAGTCCATGCGCCTGATTTCACCGTCTCGCAGGTGCCGATCGTTGACGACACCAACGTCATCTATCTCGAAGGCCGCGTGAAGCGCTGGCGCAGCATCGCTTCCGGCCTCAGTGCGCTTGCCGCTGCGCTCTTTGTGGTGCTGTCGCTTCAGATCCTGCGGCCCGATGCGCTGCCTGGCGCGCTCCGTCCAGCGCCGCAGGTTCAGACCGTCGTTGTGAAGACGCCTGCCGCGCCGCTTGCGCCGTCATCGCAATATGTCGCGCTGTTGCAGGGACAGGGTGGCGGCCCCGCCTTCATCCTCACCATCGACGGCGCGACCAAGAATTTCACGGTGCGTAAAGTGGGCGCCACTCCGGAGCCGGGCAAGAGCTTTGAGCTCTGGCTGATCTCCGACAAGCTGCCGCGCCCGCGCTCGCTCGGCGTGATCAATAATGGCGACTTCACCGCGCGCCCGGTGCTCGCCGGCTACGATGCCGACGTCATCAATGCTGCCACCTACGCCGTCACCGTCGAGCCGGCCGGCGGCTCGCCCAGCGGCCAGCCGACATCCGCGCCGGTGTTTTCTGGCAAGCTGATCGAGACCGTGCCGCCGTCCCAGCCGCAAGCTCCCGCGAAGAAGTAGTTTGCCGCGCATGTAGCCCGGGCGCGCGAAGCGATCCGAGGACATTCGATCCCGCACATTGCTTCGCTCATGCTGGCTACGCGCCGAACTCCGTAGTTCTCCGGTGCGCAATGTCGCCATGGTCCGTCTTGCCGTCGTATTCCGACAAGCTGAGTGGACTCCGACGCCCGATTTGAACCTCCTCCCGTTTCACCGCGTCAAATCCGCGCGATTGGGCAGTCCCGGCGTCGTTCGTGCCGGAGTGAAGGGGCGAGATATCGAGATGGATCCAGCGAAGCCGCCGGGCATCTTCATTCATCAGTATACGGGGCTGCCGAGCGGCCCTGCGTTCGAGCACTGGCGCGAGCGGGCTTTCGGATCGTGCGGGCTCGACGTCGCACCGAGCCGCGGCGACAGCATCGATTGCCGCCTCCAGGTCAGCCTGGTCGGCAACATCGTGCTCGGGATTCCCGAGGGCGCCTCCGCGCAGTTCTCGCGCACGCAGGGCGGCCTCGCCGACGGCTGCGACGATCTCGTGCTGATCTCGGCGCATTCGGGGCTCGTCCGCGTCCAGCAGAGCGGCCACACGCTCGAGCTCGAGCCGTCGCAGATGGTGCTCGCTGATCTCAGCGTCACCGGCGCGGTCGGCCATACTGAGCAGGATGGTTTCACCACCATCCGCATGCCGCGCCGCGCGCTGCTCGAGATCAATCCGCGCGCCGAAGACAAGATCTCGCAGGTCCTTTCGGACGGCGCCGTCGCCGAAACCATCACGCGCTATCATGCGCTCGCCGCCAATCACGCGCCGCATCTCGATGCGGTCGGCCAGCGCCTCACCGCGCAGCACATGGTCGATCTCGTCGGTCTCATGCTCGGCACCGATGCCGAGCACGCCGCGCTTGCCCGCGGCCGCGGCCACGCTGCCGCGCGTCTCGATCTGATGCGCGCTGACGTTATGTCGGCGCTCGGCCGCAATGATCTCAGCCTGTCGGAAGTCGCCGGACGCTCGGGGCTCAGCCCGCGCCAGGCGCAGCGCCTGTTCGAGCAGGCCGGTACCACCTTCACCGAATTCGTGCTCGAGCAGCGCCTGCTGCTTGCGCGAAAGCTGCTGCAGGATCCGCGATCGCGCGCACGCAAGATCAGCGACATCGCGCATTCCTCGGGCTTTGCGGATCTGTCCTATTTCAACCGCGCCTTCCGCAAGCGGTTCGGGTCGACTCCATCGGAGCTGCGCGAGGTGTGATCCTGTGCGACGGCGCCTGTGGCGGCGGCTGCTTCACTCGATCACCTCGTCGGCGCGGGCGAGTAGGGCTTGCGGCATCGCGACCCCGAGCGCCTTCGCGGTCTTGAGATTGGCCGCGAGCCAAAAGCCGGTGGGGAATTCGATCGGGAGATCGCCGGCGCGGGCGCCTTTCAGAATCTTGTCAATGAAGTATGACGCCCGGCGATAGCACCAGCGCAGATCGACGCCGTAGCTGACGAGGCCGCCGAGCGCGACGTGATCGCGATATCCGAACACCGTCGGTAGCCGCTTTTCCAGTGCGATGGCAGCGATGCGTTCGCTTGACGCCAGCAACAGGTTGGTCTGGAGCACCACGACGACGTCGGCTTTCTGGTCGACCAGCGCCGCGAGTGCCTGCGGGATTTCTACGGACGAGTTCGCGTCGGCCTCCGAGAGACTGAGCCCGAGGGTTTGGCAGGCCGCCTTGAGGTCGCCGATCTGGGGCGGCCCCTTCGGGTCTTTCATGTTCGTCAGCAGTCCGATGCGCTGTGCGCCGGGGACGATCTCGCGGGCAAGTTCGATCTGCTTGGTCGGCAGTCCGGCAACGTATGGCTCGATACCCGTGACGTTGCCGCCGGGATGAGCTTCGCTGGCGATCAGGCCGAGATGGACTGCATCCGCAAGTGCGGGACAAACGATCGGTATCGTTGATGTCGCCTTTCGGGCCGCAACCGCTTCCAGTGTCGCCGGCGCAACGAGGACGTCCGGCTTGAAACGCTCGATGACCTCCTCCACGCTCGCAACGTGGTCTGAAAAAACGTCAAGCCGTCTGACGATGTCGATGTCGCGGCCTTGCACATAGCCGATGTCCGTCATCCCCTGAACGAAATTGCCGTACGCCAGGGCGATCACGAACTGAGGGGGTGCGGGCATCCCGGCCGCCGGCGCGCCCACCCATGCGATCATGCGGCGCTTTGCTCCGGATTGGGCGCTTGCCCGTTGGCCGCGCAGGAGGGAGGTGGCCGCGCCAGCGCAGAGTATGCCGAGGCCTTTGATGAAATGGCGCCGTTTCATTCAATCACCCCGGCAGCAGGAAGGCGGTACATTTGTGCGCGATGGGGCGCCATGCGCTCGAACGCGCAGCTACACCATACGAGAAGGCTTCCCTTCCTCATGGTTCTGCCCCTTTTGAGCGAACCCCATCATCTGTAAGAGCTAGGGTAGTCCCAACATTCCGCTCCTGCAATCATGTCGTGAGCTTGCCGCCGGCGCACGCCGCGCGTGAAATTGAGACGTTTTGTCGCCGTCAAAAGCGGCAAAGCGCTTCATTGCGAAGCTGCTTTCACGCGCCCGCGAAACACGCCTGAAACATTCACCTCGCATCATCACCAGATTGACGAGAGCCGCGGCGGCGCTTTTCGCGCGCGATTGTGCCGAGCGCCGGCGAGCTTTGCCAGTGTTCGAAGCATGTTTTTGAAGAAGTCATTTTGAAGGTCACACTGACGTGACCGGGAGGGTCTCATGGGCGGGTTCATTGACCGGCCGTTTGCCCTGCTTGCATTGCTGATGTCTGGTCTTTCGGCGCCGCTTGCGTCGGCGCAAACCATTGAGCAGGCTCCGACCAGCCTGGCATTGGCGAGCACTGATGCGGCGATCCTGGACATGCGCCTGTCAAAGCCGCTCTCGCGCGGCGAGGAAGCGGCGCTCAGGCCGAAGGATCGCTTCAGGGAATGCGCGCATTGCCCCGAGATGGTGGTCGTCCCCGACGGCACCTTCATGATGGGTGCGAGCGCAGGCGAGATGGGCAGCACCGAGGACGAGCGGCCGCAGCACCGGGTGACGGTGCAGCGCTTCGCCGTGGGAAGCTGGCCCGTCAGCGTCGACGAATGGAGCGCCTGCGTGGCGGCCAAGGCGTGCAGTCCGCATCCGACCGAGCCGGAGCACGTGCGCGATCCGGTGACCGGGATCCTCTGGCAGGAGGCCAGCCACTATGTGCAGTGGCTGTCGCGTTTGACGGGCCGCCCGTACCGGCTCCTGAGCGAAGCCGAGCGCGAATACGTCGCACGCGCCGGCACGACCACCGCGTTCTGGTGGGGCGATGGCGCCGATCCGCATCTTGCCGACATCGCGGCGGCCAATCTGGTCGCCGATGTCGGCATCGTGACGATCGCGACCACGGCATTCACGCCGCCCCCGGCCAATCCCTTTGGCCTCTTCGAGGTCCATGGCGGCGTCTACGACTGGGTCGAGGACTGCTGGCACGACAACTACGTCGGCGCGCCGAATGACGGCTCGGCGTGGATCGCGGATGACTGCAAAGGCCACGTCCTGCGCGGCGGCGCCTTCAGCCGCGCGCTCCAGACCCGCCGCTCCGCTGCGCGCCTCTGGTTTGGCCCGCCGAACCGGATGAGCTATATGAGTGTGCGCGTGGCGCGGACGCTGGGGCCGTAGGCGGCGCGGACAGGACTTGCGCAGCAGGACTTGGAATGGCGCGTATCGTCGTGCTCGGTGCTGGGTTCGCGGGCCTGTGGGCCGCCATCGGCGCTGCCCGCAAGCGCGACGAGATCGGTGCGGCCGGCAGCGACATCGAAATCCTCGTCGTCGACCGCAATCCCTATCACAACATTCGCGTGCGCAACTACGAAGTGGATCTGAGCGAGGTCGCGCTTCCGCTGTCGCAGCTGCTCGATCTCGTCGGTGTTGATCAGAGGCTCGGTGACGTCGAAGCCATCGACGTCGCAAGAGGCAACGTCACCATCGCGGTGAACGGCGCGCGCGACGTGGTTGTCTATGATCGGCTGGTGCTGGCGCTCGGCAGCGGGGTGCCGCGGCCGGACATTCCCGGTCTCGCCGCGAATGCGTTCGATGTTGACACTTATGCCGCTGCCGCCAAGCTCGAGGCCCATCTCGCCGCGCTTGGCCGCAGCGCGCCGGCGCCGGGACGAACGACGGTCGTGGTGGTCGGCGCCGGCTTCACCGGCATCGAGGTCGCCGCCGAGATGCCGGACCGGCTCGCGCGCGCCGGCATCGCCGGCGGCCGCATCATCCTGGTCGATCCGAACCCGGTGGTCGGCGCGACCATCGGCGAGCGCGCCCGTCCCGTCATCAGCGAGGCACTCGCAGCGCTCAATGTCGAGACCCGTCTCGGCGTGCGGGTCGAGGCGATGGATGCGGCCGGCGTCCGCTTGAGCTCCGGCGAAGTCATTCGGACGCAGACGGTGATCTGGTGCGCCGGCATGCGTGCAAGCCCGCTCGCCGCGACGCTGCCGGTCGAACGGGACCGTCTGGGGCGTATTCTGGTCGATCCCTTCATGCGGGTTGCCGATCTCGCCCACGTCTTTGCGGCCGGTGACGTTGCGTCCAGTTTGGTCGACGGGCTGCATGCGACCGTGATGTCCTGCCAGTTCGCGCGCCCCATGGGCCGCTTCGCCGGCCACAATGTGATCGCCGATCTCGTCGGCCAGCCGCTGCTGCCGCTGCGGATCGACTGGTACGTGACCGTGCTCGATCTCGGTGGCTGGGGCGCGCTTTATACGGAAGGCTGGGACCGCGAGGTGCGCACGACCGGGGCCGCGGCGAAAGCGACGAAGCAGACCATCAATCACCAGCGCATCTACCCGCCGCTCACCGGCAGGAAAGAAGACTTGTTCGCCGCAGCTGCGCCAACGGTGCAGGTGCCGCCGGCGAGGAAGTAACCGCGCCCGGCGTGGACAGGCGCGCTGCATTTTCGGTGTCATCGTCCGCGAAAGCGGACGATCCAGTATTCCAGAGACAGCGCGAGGATACGGAGAAGCCGCGGCGTACTGGATTCCCCGCTTTCGCGGGGAATGACAAGCGATGGGTGGGGACAAGCGATGGGTGGGGAGATGTGGTGTGCTGTCTCGGCGGCGAACATCACCCGCAGAGAAATCGTCCCCCCAGAAATGAGAAAGCGCCCGTGGGGGGCGGGCGCTTTCTGTAGTCGACTTGGGGTTGGGGTCGTCTACATATCCACATGGCGACTTTGGGGGGCTGGTAAAGAGCCACGTGAATTCCTGAATTCCGTCAAATCTCCTCAGCGAACCAGTGAAGCGTTCGAACTGGTGATCACAACCGGCTTCCCGGCCTTGATGACGCGGGCGGTCTGGGTCATGCCGTCGTCGGAACCCGATCGCGCCGTAATGCTCAGGCCCGCCACTGCGACGCCAGCAACGAGGGCGACGACCACGATCTTAAGATGGGTCGATCGATCCGCGCTGTAGATCGAGTGGTTCATGGAAGCCTCCTGCCGCCATCTACCGAAGTAGTCGCCGGCTTCATCGGCGAGGTTCATGCCTTCGGTACCCAACAACCTAGTATTGCGGGGATTCGTTCCCAAGAGGCGATCACAAGGGCGTGAAAAGACGTGAACGGTCGCGATCGAAAGATCGTAACCGTGAATATTTATTCAGGTAACTCAGTCTGTTAGCTGGCTGTCGCGAGTTCCTGAGCCAAATCAGCGAGTTGCCCCAAAACTACAAAAACCATTTGCCTGTGGCGAAAAAACACAGACGAAATTCGGGCAAATCAGAAGCAAATCAGATGCTTCCAACCGTTTTCAGTCGTGCCCGCGGATGGATTTCCGCCTGCGACAGCACGGTGGTTTGGGCGCGGAACCGCTCCACCAGGGAACGCACGAAGGGACGAATTGCCGCAGAGGTGACCAGCACCGGCGCCTCTCCCTCGCGTGCCGCACGCTCGAACGCCTCGCGCACAGCGGTCATGAACTCGGAGAGTTTCGAGGGCTGCATCGCAAGGCTGCGCTCCTCGCCCTGGCCGATGATGGATTCGGCAAAGGCCTGCTCCCATCTCGCCGACAGCGCGATCAGCGGTAGGTAGCCGTTGTAGGAGGTGTTCTGCGCGCAGATCTGCCGGGCGAGGCGGGCGCGGACATGCTCGACCATGGTCGAGGGATTGCGCGAGAAGGCGAGCGAGTCGGCGATGCCTTCCAGAATGGTCGAGAGATCGCGGATCGAGATGCGCTCGGCGAGCAGGAGTTGCAGCACGCGCTGGATGCCGGAGATGGTGACCTGGCCCGGCACGATGTCCTTGACCAGCTCGCTCTGCTCCTTCGGCAGCTCCTTGAGCAGCTTCTGCACCTCACCATAGGACAGTAGATCAGACATATTCGTCTTGAGCAGTTCGGTGAGGTGGGTGGAGAGCACGGTTGCGGCGTCGACGACGGTGTAGCCCTTCAACGACGCCTCCTCCTTGAGGCTGGCATCGATCCAGGTCGCGGGCAGGCCGAACGTCGGTTCGGTGGTGTGGATGCCCGGCACCTGCACCTGGTTGCCCGCGGGGTCCATCACCATGAACTGGTTAGGCCAGATCTTGCCGGTGCCGGCGTCGACCTCCTTGATCTTGATGATGTAGGTGTTGGCCTCGAGCTGGACGTTGTCGAGGATGCGGACGGCCGGCATCACAAAGCCCATCTCGATGGCGAGCGAGCGGCGCAGCGCCTTGATCTGCTCGGTGAGGCGGTCGGTGCCGTCGGGTCCGTTGACGAGCGGCAGCAGCGCGTAGCCGAGCTCGATCTTGAGATCGTCGATCTTGAGCGCTGCGGAGATGGGCTCCTCCGCCGCTGCGGCGCCAGGCGCGCCAGGCGTTCCCTGGGCGGGCGCGGCCTTGGCGGCTTCCTCGGCCCTGGCCGTAGTCCGCTTGTGGTTGCGCGCCGACCAGGCGAGCGCGCCGGCGCCGGCGCCAAGCGCAAGGAAGGGGATGGTCGGGATGCCCGGCAGGATCGCCAGCACGATCATCACCGCCGACGACATCGCGAGCGCCTGCGGATAGCCAGAGAACTGTTTCATCAGCGCCTTGTCGGCGGCACCGGAGACGCCGGCCTTGGAGACGAGCAGGCCCGCCGCGGTCGAGACGATCAGCGCCGGCACCTGCGTGACGAGGCCGTCGCCGACCGTCAGCAGCGTGTAGCTGCGCCCGGCGTCGGCGAAGGAGAGGCCCTGCTGCGCGACGCCGATGATCATGCCGCCGACGACGTTGATGAAGACGATCAAAAGGCCGGCAATGGCGTCGCCGCGGACGAATTTCGAGGCACCGTCCATGGCGCCGAAGAAGCCGCTCTCGTCCTCAAGCGCCTTGCGTCGCTCCTTGGCGACCTTCTCGTCGATCAGTCCGGCGGAGAGATCAGCGTCGATCGCCATCTGCTTGCCGGGCATGGCGTCGAGGTGGAAGCGCGCCGCGACCTCGGCGATGCGGCCCGAACCCTTGGTGATGACGACGAAGTTGACGATGATCAGGATGGCAAAGACGATGATGCCGATGACGAAATTGCCGCCCATCACGAAGCTGCCGAAAGCTTCGATGACGTGGCCTGCGGCGTCCGTGCCCTCGTGTCCGTGCGACAGGATCAGGCGGGTGGAGGCCATGTTGAGCGACAGCCTGAGCATCGTCGAGATCAGCAGGATGGTCGGGAAGGCCGAAAATTCCAGCGGCGCCTGAATGAACAGCGACGTCATCAGGATCAGGATCGAGAGCGTGATCGAGATCGCCAGGAAGAGGTCCAGCACGATCGAGGGCAGCGGCAGGATCAGCACCACCAGGATGGTGAGGATGCCGAGCGCGAGCGCGATGTCGCCGCGCTTGAGGATGTTGCCGATCTCGGTGAGCGAGGGCAGACCGGGCTTGGGGGCGCCTACACCTTGACCCGCGGTGACGTCGACCATGGTTGCTGCCTCCCCCCGCGATTGGCGCCCACGCGCGCCAAACGTCTGCGCGGCGGCCGATGGGCCGCCGTTTCGAAAGTGAGGCACCGCACTGGCGTCCACGGGAGCTCCCGTTTTACGCGGCCGACGACACTCGACTTCACCCGGCAATTTTTGCCCGGTGTATGGTTAGCAAAGGGTTAACGAGGAGGGTGGGAGAGACGCGAAATGGGGCCTTACGGCCGTCATTCCGGGGCGATGCGAAGCATCGAACCCGGAATCTCGCGATTCCGGGTTCGGCTCTTCGAGCCGCCCCGGAATGACGGTGGCGGAGGGTGTGCCTACTTCGCCTTCTGCATCTTCGTCACCGTATACCCCGACGCCGCCTCCTCGGCCTCGAAGGTGACCCTGTCGCCGACCTTGACCTGTCTCAGCACCGCCGAGTCCTTGACGCGGTAGACCATGGTCATCGGCTCATCCATGCCGAGGCTTTTCGCTGGTCCGTGCTTGAGCGTGATCTTGCCCGCGCTCTCGTCGATCTTCTTGACCTCGCCGCTGATCGCGGCGCCCTCGGCCGCGAGGGCGCCGCGAGACAGGCCGATGCTCAGCGCCAGCGCAGCGGCGATGCGGATGATGCGGTTCATGGGAGTCTCCATAGCTCACTTCACGGTGACGTGGCCGACCATGCCGTAGTCGCGGTGGTCGGGGATCAGGCAGGAAAATTCGAACGTGCCGGCCTTGGTGAATTTCCAGACGATCTCGGTCGTCTTGCCCGGCGCGAGCCGCACGCCGTTGGGGTCGTCGTGCTCCATGTGCGGATGCATCTTCATCACCTCGGCATGCGCGAGATTCTCTCTGGTGGTGGCGAGCAGGAATTCATGGTCCTCCTTGCCGACGTTGCGCAGCACGAAGCGGATCTGCTCGCCGCGCTTGACGGTGATGCGCGAGGGCTCGTAGGCCATCTCGCTCAGCGCGATCTCGATGATGCGCGCCGGCTTGTTGGGATCGCCCGGTTCGCCGGCGGAAAAGGTCTCATGGGCGTGATGCTCGTGTGCGAGTGCAGGCGCGGCGAAAAGCGAAAGTGCCGCAAGTAGGATCATCGTCGTCTTCTTCATCTTGTTCTCCAGTTGGTGGTCGTCAAAACATTCGTTCACATCTTCATTTTCTTCATCGGTGCGTTTTGCTGCCGTGCCGGCTCCGCGGCAGGTGAGGCGACCTCATAGGCGACGGTGCCTTGCGGGAATTGATAGGGGCCGGGGTCGCTGTAATCGTCGCGCGCGAGGTTCTCGCGGATCTTCATCACCGTGAACATGCCGCCCATCTCGATCGGTCCGAACTGGCCTGAGCCCGTCATCATCGGCAGCGTGTTGTCGGGCGCGGGCATCTCCATGTTGCCCATCGCCATGCCCGACTGGCCCATCACCATGGCGTCGGGCGCGAGCTTGCCGACCGCACGCGCGAGATCCTTCTTCGAGACGCCGATGAGATTGCGCATGTCGTGGCCCATCGCATTCATGGTGTGATGCGACTTGTGGCAGTGGAACGCCCAGTCGCCGGGATTGTCGGCGAGAACGTCGAACACGCGCACCGCGCCGACCGGAACGTCGGTCGTCGTCTCCGGATATTGCGCGCTCTCGGGAATCCAGCCGCCGTCGGTGCAGGTCACCGCAAAGCTGTGTCCGTGCAGATGGATCGGATGGTTGGTCATGCTGAGATTGCCGATGCGCACGCGCACCTTGTCGCCGAGCCGCACCGGCAAGGGATCGATGCCGGGAAACGCCCGCGAATTCCAGGTCCACATGTTGAAATCGGTCATCTCGTTGACCTTCGGCAGGTAGGTGCCGGGGTCGACGCGATAGGTGCTCATCACGAAGACGAAGTCGCGGTCGACCGGACGGAAATCCTGATCGCGCGGATGCACGACGACCATGCCCATCATGCCCATCGCCATCTGCACCATCTCGTCGGAATGCGGGTGGTACATGAAGGTCCCGCTCTTCTTCATCTCGAACTCGTAGACGAAGGTCTTGCCGGGTGGGATGTGCGGCTGATTGAGCCCACCGACGCCGTCCATGCCGCTCGGCACGATCATGCCGTGCCAGTGCACGGTGGTGTATTCGGGCAATTTGTTGGTGACGAAGATGCGGACCTTGTCACCCTCGACCGCCTCGATCGTCGGCCCCGGCGACTGGCCGTTGTAGCCCCAGAGGTTGACCTTCATGCCTTCGGCGAATTCGCGCACGACGGGCTCGGCGACGAGATGGAATTCCTTCCAGTCGCCGTTCATGCGGAACGGCAATGTCCAGCCGTTCAGCGTGACGACGGGGCGATAATCCGGCCCACTGCTCGGATGCAGCGGCGGCTGCATCACCACCTTGTCCATATGCGGGGCTTCCGGAATCGATGCGGCCTGGACGCGGCCGCTGATTGCTGACGCGCTTGCGAGCGCGGCGGTGCTCAAAAATCCTCGGCGGGAAAACATGTCGGCCTCCATCTCAGTGCACGCCGTCGGCAGGCGCCGCCGCGGCGATGGTCGTCGAATTATCCGTGCCGCCCGCAGGCAGACCGCCGCCGTTGACGGCGGTCTGCAACTCGGACTGCGCGAGGAAGAATTTCTGCTTCGCGTCGATCGCCCCGCGCAGCGAGGCGAGGCGCTGGCGCGCCTCGGTCAGCAGCGCGAAGATGTCGACCTGCATGCTGGAGAAGCGGAGCTGCATCTCCTCGGTGATGATCTCGCGCAGGGGCAGGATCTCGCGCTGGTAGTGGCTGGCGATGTCGTAGGTCGAGCGATAGGCACGGTAGGCGTCGCGCGCCTCCGATCGCACATTGACCGCCCGCTCCGTGAGCCGATTGAAGGCGAGATTGTAGGTTTCGGTCACCTGCAGCACGCGCACCTCGCCGCCGTCGAAGATCGGGATCTGGAACTGCACGTCGAAGCCGCGCTCGCGGAACGGCGCGCCTTCCGGATCCTGGGTGCGGCGGGAGATGCCGGCGAGATCGAGCAGCGTGACGAAGCGCGTCGCTTCGGTGAGATTGAGCGACTTTGCCAGCGCCGTGAGCTCGAGCCGCGCGATCTGCAGGTCGATGCGATGGGCGACCGCATCGGTCTCGATCGAGGGCAGTGCGAGCGGCCGGCGCGGCAGCGGCAGCAACGCGTTGGGCAGGCGGAAGTCGAGCCCGTCGTCCCACAGACCCATCAGCCGCGCGAGCCGCTCCCGCGCACTCGTTGCGGCCTGGCGGGCGGTGGCGAGATCGGCGGTGGTCTCGGCATAAAACACCTGCTCGCGGGCCTGATCGAGCTTGTTGATCGATCCGGTCTCGCCCAGCTTCACGGCGAGCTGCGCGGTGGACTCGGCCGTCGACTTCGCATCGATCAGCAGCGCCACCATCTCGTTGGCGGCAACGGCGCGAACATAGGCGCGCCGCACGTCAGTTGCGAGCCGCAGCGTTGCCAGTGCCGCGCGCAGCTGCGCCTGGCGGAAACGGTCGCGGGCGACCTCGGAGCGGAACGGCAGCGTCGCGAGCGCCAGGATATCGCCGACGACCTGGCGCTCGACTTCGCTGGCGCCATTGCCTGAAATCCGCAAGACCGAAAAGACCGGATTGGGCGGCAGGCTTTGCTCGACGAGATCGGTCTCGGCCAGCGCCAGCTCGTTATAGGCAGCTTGCAGCCCCTTGTTGTTGAGCAGCGCGATCTGCACGGCGGCATCCGCGCTCAACGTCCGCGACAGCAGGCGGCGAACGCCCTCGTTGACCGCGTCGGCGCCTTCGACCGTCCGCACGAAGGCGACATCCTTGTTGATGGTCCGGCTGGTCAGGTCCGCAACAGCTATCATGCCGCTGTCCGGCGAGAACGCAGCGCAGCCGGAAAGGCCAAGCGCTGCGAATGCGAGCAGGCCGCGCGCGAATGGGTGTGCCATGGCCGCTCCTACTGGTCCGATTTCGCTGGAGGCGCGACGCTGTCGTTGCGCTCGCGCCATGGTGCCGGCATCGCCGGTCGCAGGCTGCTGTAGGGCGCGACCGTCGAGCGATAGCCGACGTGCGCGACCCTGGCCGCGGGATCCGCAGGATCGGCGCTCGCCAGCGGCGCGGTGGTCGCGGGCATGCAGCCGGACAACGCGAGCGCCGTTACGGCCAGGATCGGCCAGATGAATCCTAAGTGCCGTTCGCGCGCCGCAGATGCGGCGGCAAACTTCGCTCCGAGAAGCGTAACCATGGGTATTCCCTGAACTGTCTGATGACCACGAGTCCGCGCGCGCAAAAATGCGCGAGGCCTCAAATCGTGACGTCAGGTCAGGCGATGGGAGGACGGTAGAGCAGGGGTGGCGCCTCGCTGTGCAAGCTCACCGCGATCTCGGGCGCACAGGCGGAGATCGGCTGCACCGGCTTGGCGACGTCGGGCAGGGCGGCCGGCAGCGCGCTCGCGCACATCATCGCGCAGCAGGGGCCGGGTGTGCCCTTGCCGTCATGATGATGTTGTGTAGGTGCATCCTGCGCAGCGGTCTGGTGATGCGCATGCCCACCCGCGTAATCATGGCCGCCGTCGGCGTGCATCTGGCTCGCACCGTGATGGTGCTCCGGCGCGAGCACGACCGTCTGCAAGTCATCGCCAAGGCACGGTGCGGGACCGCTGCCCCAGGCAAGGGCTGCTGCCGGCGCGAGGACGCAGAACAGATAGGCGAGAGCGACGAACCGCCCCACCTTGATCCGCATTGATCGCGTCAATTGCAACAACATCCCGTCGACATGCCCATTGCGCGGCAACGATGCACACGCAGATTGCAAACTAATGGCAAAGCGCGGTTCCGCCAAGCTCTTCTTACCGCAGTGCACCGCGCATGCCCAATATCGCAGCATGATGCTTGACCGCAAGGCGGCCAGCGAAGAAGGTCGCGCCGTGCACGCGCCAAATCACCCGCAGCGACCGGCCGGCTTCACCCCTGATTCGCGTCAGGCCTGGGTGCGGCTCGTGCTCGCGCTCGTGATCGGATCGATCGGCGCGGTCGGCATGTGGGCGGTCGTGGTCGTGATTCCCGTGGTGCAGGCCGAATTCGCAGCCACGCGCGGCGCGGTGTCGTTGGCCTTCACGCTCATGATGTTCGGCTTCGGCCTTGGCGGCGTGATCGCGGGCAAGATCACAGATCGCTTCGGCATCGTGCCGGCGATGGCGATCAGCATCGCCTTTCTCGGCGTCGCCAACGTGCTGGCCGGGCTGTCGACCCAGCTCTGGCAGTTCGTAGCGGTGTATTTCCTGATCGGGCTCGGCACGTCCGCGACCTTCGCGCCGCTGATGGCGGAAGCCTCGCACTGGTTCGAACGCTATCGCGGGCTCGCCGTGACGATCGTGGCAAGCGGCAATTATGTCGCGGGCGCGATGTGGCCGCCGATCGTGAATTGGGGCGTGCAGACCGTCGGCTGGCGCATGACTCACATTGGAATTGGCATCGTCTGCGCGAGCACGATGACGATGCTGGTAATGGTCCTGCGCGCCCGGATCGGCGACGACAAGGTTCGCAATCACGCCAACGCGCCGCCGCCGCGCGTCGATCTCGGGCTGTCGACCAATACGCTGACGGTGCTGCTGTCGATCGCCTCGATCTCCTGCTGCGTGGCGATGGCGATGCCGCAGGTCCATATCGTGGCCTATTGCGGCGACCTCGGCTACGGCGTGGCGCGCGGCGCGGAGATGCTCTCGCTGATGATGGGCTGCGGCATCGTCAGCCGGATCGGCTCCGGCTACCTCGCCGACAAGATTGGCGGCGTCCGCACGCTCCTGATCGGCTCGCTCGCGCAGGCCTTTGCGCTCGTGTTCTATTTGTTCTTCGACAGCCTCTCCTCGCTCTATCTGATCTCCGCGATGTTCGGTCTGTTCCAGGGCGGCATCGTGCCGAGCTACGCCATCATCGTGCGCGAGGCGATGCCGGCGAGCGAAGCGGCGACCCGCGTCGGCATCGTGATCTTCGCCTCTGTGTTCGGTATGTCCTTCGGCGGCTGGGTGTCGGGCCTGATCTTCGATGCCACCGGCTCCTATGCTGCCGCCTTCGCCAATGGCGTGGCGTGGAACGCGGTCAACATCGCGATCGTGGCGACGCTCCTGATCCGCTCGCGGATGAATGCGGCGAAGGCCGGGCCTGGGTTTGCCACTTGACGCCGGGAGCAATCTCGACGGCGCTCGCCAATAGAAACTCGAAAAACAACCCCATGCAAAGTAGAGGCGGCCGTCAGAGAGGATTGCTGATTTACAGAAATTAGCTTGACGCGTCGGGCAAATCAGGGGTTAAAAAAGGATCATCGCGCAATCTGCAAAACGACGGAAGGGGCACGGCTGACGCCTATCAGCGCGCATGGCTTCAGCCGTCATTTCAAGGCGGGAGCCCGTTGGCGAATGTGATCGGCTCGATATCCACCACCGTTGACGCGTGAGCGTCGGCTTTTTGAGGCCAAGCAGAAGTTTTTCGCTCAACTCTATCGGCCATCGATCGTTCGCAGGAGCTGGTAAGTGACCGTTACCGTCCGTCTAATGACTCTGCAAGAAACTGCGCAGATCATTGAGTATTTCCACTCTGCCACACCGGAGCATTTGGAAATGCTCGGGGTTGATCCGACGCGCCTGCCTCCGGCATCACAATGGTGCCGGCTCTATGAGCAGATGTTCGACCAGCCTGTCGAGCAAAGAAGCAGCCTTTTGGTGAGTTGGTTTCACGACGTTCAGTTCGTGGGATTCTCAACCGCTGACAAAATCAGCATTGGCCAGCACGCAAATATGCACCTCCACATCGCGGTTCCCTCACTGCGTAAGCGGGGGATCGGCGCGGAATGCGTTAGACAGAGCGCCGAACTCTATTTTCAGTTTCTAAGGCTAAAGCAGCTCTTCTGTGAGCCCAATGCGTTCAATGTAGCGCCGAACCGCACCCTTCAAAGGGCAGGCTTCAAGTACGTCAAGACGCACATGACCGTTCCAGGTCCTCTTAATTTTCACCAAGCGGTAAATCGATGGGTGCTGGACAGGAGTTGAAGGGAGGTTTGGCGTAAAGGTGCAGGGGCGGCTACTTTCGATTCCCTGTGCCGGTCACGCAGTCATGCTCAAGTGCGCCGAATTCCGCTGGTGGCCCTTCTCGGACCTCATGCAATGGCGGCATCTGCGACGTTGTGAGGGCTAAACGGACATCGCAGACACGAGAGTCCACGCCCTAAACCGCCTGTCCCGCCTTCAACAGCGAACACCCCGTGATCTTGTAGCTGCCGTCGCTCTGCTGCTCCAGCGTATAAAGCGCGTCCCAAGCTTCGTTATTGGCATCGATGATGTCGACGTGCTGGCCGATCCAGTCGCCATCGACCTTGGTCTCGCCGAACTCAAAACTCTTGTGCCTATAGATCGGTGCGTAGGCATTCTCCACCATCGCCATGAAGATGTCGGCAGCCGGGAAGATCTTCTTGATCTCGGGTGCGGCATAGGAATAGGCGGCCGCGGCATCGTTGCGGGCAAAAGCCTGCTCCTGGGCGCGGATCACACTCTTGGCTGCTGCGATGTCGTCGGCCTGCGCGGCCGTAAAACTCAGGAGGAACGTGATCAGCAACACCGCAATGCGCATCACTGGCTCCGTATTATCGTTTTCGTTTCGCCGCCGGTTTCGTCGTCTTGACGGTCGCGCGCGGTGATGGTTTGGGCTGCACGCGAAGCCCGTCGACGAACACGTCGAGCAGCCTGAGCGCGGTCGATTGCCAGCCGGGCTGGTCGTGCATGTAGCACATGCCGAAGAATGCACGCAGCAGGTCCTCGGGACTGATGTCGGCCCGCATCTGGCCGGCTGCAACTGCGCGATCGAGCAGTGAGCCGATGGCTTTGGTCAGGCGCTCGAACGAAAAGGCATGCAGCTCGGAGCCGCTCTGCACCGCGAGCGCCAACGCTGCCGACATGCCTTTCTTGGTCGCGACGAATTCGACGTTGGAGCGCAACCAGCGCCGCAAGGCGTCGACCGGATCCTTGGCGCTTCTGAGTTGCTCGGCAAGCTCGCCGAGCTGCTCGACCTCGCGGCGATACACTGCCTCGAACAGCGCCTCGCGCGTCGGAAAATGACGATAGAGCGTGCCGATGCCGACACCGGCGCGTTTTGCAACGGCTTCCAGGCTCGCCTCCGGCCCGCCCGCGCTGAACACGGCTTTCGCGGCCTCCAGCACGCGCTCGCGATTGCGCACGGCGTCGGCGCGGGGTTTTCGGATGTTGTCGACCTGGTCGTCCATGCCGACCAATCTAGATCACGATCTGGTTAGATTGAACCCTTTGCGCGAGGCATCGCGTTGTTTGCGCACGGGGTTTTGACCAATTCCAAATATTTTTCGGCTGCTCTTGTTAAACGGAGGGTGCCTCCGTATCTTCGCTGACACGTCGGCTCGGATCATGTGCGAGCGGCGCGGTATCGACGGCGGCCACGGCGGTGGCGCGCTGAGCGATCACTGATGTCCATATCTGATCGGAGCCCTGTATGACCCACTCCATCAGCCTCACCGTGAACGGTGCGCGGCGCGATTTCCAACTCGACGATCCCAGAGTCACGCTGCTCGATCTCTTGCGTGAGCGTCTGCAACTGACCGGAACCAAGAAGGGATGCGACCGCGGCCAGTGCGGCGCCTGCACCATCCTGGTCGACGGCAAGCGGATCAACTCCTGTCTCGCGCTCGCCATCAGCCATGACGGCGCCGACATCCTCACTATCGAGGGCGTCGCGCGCGGCGACCAGCTTCATCCCGTGCAGGCCGCCTTCATCGCCTATGACGGCTTTCAATGCGGCTTCTGCACGCCCGGCCAGATCATGAGCGCGATCGGGATGATGCGGGAAGCGCAGGCGGGCGATGATCCCGAACGTATCAGGGAATGCATGAGCGGCAATCTCTGCCGCTGCGGCGCCTATGCCGGCATCGTCGATGCGGTGCTCGAGGTGCAGACCAGTGAAGCCAACCAGAGGCGCTCCGCATGAAGCCGTTCGACTACGTCAGGCCCGCGACCATCGCCGAGGCCGTCACTGCTGCCGCGCAGCCCGGCGCGAGCTATCTTGCCGCCGGCACCAATCTGCTCGACCTGATGAAGGGCGGCGTCAGCCGCCCGGATCGTCTGGTCGATGTCACGCATCTTCAGGGGCTCGATAAGATCGAGCACCTCGCCGACGGCAGCATGCGCATCGGAACGCTGGTGCGCAATGCCGATCTCGCGCATGACGCGGCCTTCGCAAAGGCCTGTCCGGCGATCGCCGAAGCGCTGCTGTCGGGCGCCTCCGCGCAGCTCCGCAATGCCGCGACCGTTGGCGGCAATCTCCTGCAACGGACGCGCTGTGCGTATTTCTATGACCCTTCCAGCCGCTGCAACCGGCGCGAGGCCGGCAGCGGCTGCGACGCGCGCGGCGGTGAGAACCGGCTGCATGCCGTGCTCGGCTGGAGCGAGAACTGCATCGCGACCCATCCCTCCGATTTCTGTGTGCCGTTGGTTGCGCTCGACGCCATCGTCGAGATCGAAGGCAAAAGCGGCCGGCGCGAGCTGCCGCTCGATGAACTGCATCGCCTGCCGGGTGCTGCGCCCGAGCGCGAGACCGCGCTCGAGCCGGGTGATCTGATCGTGGCGGTGCGCTTGCCGGCTACGGCGCGCGATTTCGCAGGCCATGCGCGCTATCTCAAGGTTCGCGAGCGCACGTCGTATGCTTTTGCCGTGGTGTCCGCCGCGGCAGCGCTAAGGATCGAGAATGGCAAGATCCGCGAGGCCCGGCTTGCGCTCGGCGGTGTCGCGGCAAAGCCCTGGCGTGCCCGCGCTGCGGAAGCGGTGCTGAAAGGTGCCGCGCCTGAGCCGTCCGTTTTCAGCGAAGCCGCGCAAGCCGCGCTCGCCGATGCAAAGCCGTCCGGCGACAACGCCTTCAAGCTCGAGCTCGCGCGCCGCATTGTCGTGCGCGCGCTGACCCTTGCCGCCGCCGGGACGCCCGCGCGCATTCCGGCGCTGCCGGCCTCTCCCTTTGCTTCCGGAGCCCTGCATGCCTGAGATCAGCCTCACCTCCGCACCCGCTCACATCCGCCACGGCTCGAACATGGGCCAGCCGCTGACCCGCCGTGACGGCGTTCTGAAGGTCAAGGGGCAGGCCGCCTACGCCGCGGACCACCATCCGCCGGGCATGCTGTTTGCCGTGATCGCAGTGTCGAGCATCGCGCGCGGCCGCGTGGCGGCACTGGATGTGGCGGCGGCCAAGGGCCACAAGGGCGTGGTCGACGTCATGACGTCGAAGCACAAGCCTGAGCTCGCGATCGACCCCGACATCAAGACCAACCCGTTCGTGTTCCGGATGGAGGTCCTGCAGAGCGACGAGATCCGCTACGCCAATCAGCCGATCGCCGTCGTGATCGCCGAGACGCTGGAGGCGGCGACCGAAGGCGCGGCGCTGCTCGCGCCGCGTTATGACGCGCTTGCACCGCGGGTCGGTCTCGATGCCGGCGAAACCTTTGCGCCGCCCGTCGTCGGCGTCGGCAATCCTGCGCAAGTGCAGCATGGCGATATCGATGCCGGGCTCACTGCTGCCGCAAAGCGGATCGAAGCGACCTACGAGACGCCGCCGCAATATCACAACGCCATGGAGCCGCACGCGATCGTCGCTAGCTGGGACGGCGACACGCTCTCGATCGATACGCCGAGCCAGGCCATGGTGATGGCGCGCGCCCGCGTCGCCGAGCTGTTCGGCCTGGTGCCGGAAAAGATCAGGATTTGCAGCCCCTTCCTCGGCGGCGGTTTTGGTTCGAAAGGATTTTTGACGGGACCGCAGATCCTCGGCGTCATGGCGGCGAAGCTGGTCGGCAAGCCGGTGAAGCTCGTGCTGCGCCGTGAGCAAATGTATGGCCCGGTTGGCCATCGCGCGCCGACGCGGCAGCGCTTGCGGATGGGCATCGACGCGGAAGGGCGCTTCACCGCGATCGATCACCATGCGAAGACCGTGTCGAGCAGCTACGACGATTTCTACGAGCCCGCCGCGGACGCTTCGCATACGCTCTACGCGAGCCCCGCGATCAGGAGCTCGCACGAGGCGGCGCGCGTCGACACGGGCACGCCACTGTTCATGCGCGCGCCCGGTGAGGCAACCGGATCGATTGCGCTCGAAAGTGCGATCGACGAGATGGCGCTCGCCTGCGGCATGGACCCGCTGGCGTTTCGCCTGACAAACTATGCCGAGGTCGAGCCGACCACCGGCAAGCCATTTTCGTCCAAGGCACTGCGTGCCTGCTACGAGCAGGGCGCGGCGCGCTTCGGCTGGGCGAAGCGGCCGCTTGCGCCGCGGCAGATGCGTGATGATTCCGGCCTCCTTGTCGGCTGGGGCATGGGCACCGCGACCTTCCCGGCGCTGATGTTCCAGGCGGAGGCGCGCGCGGCGATCCGGCGCGATGGTACCGGCGTGATGGAGATCGGCGCGCATGACATGGGGCAGGGCGCCTGGACCGCGCTTGCCCAGATCGCCGCCGATGGCCTTGGCCTCGACGTCGATCGCGTCGCGTTTCGCTCCGGCACCTCGGACCTGCCCGATGGCGGCATTGCCGGCGGCTCGGCTCACACCGCGACCGCGGGCAATGCGATCCACAACGCCGGCGCTGCGGTGATCGCCAAGCTCGCTGATCTAGCGACCCGCGACGAGCGTTCGCCGCTGTTCGGCGCCGGCAATGCCGGCGTGGTTGCGCGCGACGGAAAGCTGTTCCGGCGCGACGACGAGAGCCGTGGCGAAAGCTATGCCGATATCCTCGCGCGGGCCGGCCTAGCCGAGATCGATGCGCGCGGCACCGGCGCACCGAACCCGACGGCGCAAACCGACTATGCCATGCATGCGCATGGCGCCGTGTTTGCCGAGGTGAAGGTCGATCCCGAGCTCGGCCAGATCCGGGTCTCGCGCATGGTCGGCGCATTCGCCGCGGGCCGCATCATCAATCCGCATCTGGTGCGCAGCCAGCTCCTCGGCGGCATGATCTGGGGCCTGTCCTTTGCGCTGCACGAGGAAGCCATCACCGACCGGCGAACGGGGCGGATCATGAATGCTGATCTCGGCGAGTACCACATCCCCGTGAATGCCGACGTGCCGCCGATGGACGTGCTGACGGTCGAGGAGCACGATCCGCACGTCAACTCGCTCGGCATCAAGGGCGTCGGCGAGATCGGCATCACCGGCAGCGCCGGCGCGGTGGCGAATGCCGTTTGGCATGCGACGGGCGTGCGCGTGCGCCGTTTCCCGATCCGGATCGAGGAGCTGCTGACGCCGCTCTAGAGCCGTTTCCGTTCCGATTGAATCGGAACGGAGCTCTAGATTCTTGTTTTGACGCGTTTTCTTCATGCGAACCGGTGTCCACTTCGCTGGAAAACGCTCCGAGGCGGCGGGCGGGCAGGAATAGTTTCGGCCCGCTCAACGGATCTCGCCCGGCATATTGTCGATGTCTGGGGAGGACAGGGCAGGAAACAGCCGTGCGGTCGAGGAGATGTCGAGCCGCCGCTTGCATTTCTGTTCGTCGGTGTCGTTCGCTCCGGTGCGCTTTCTTGCAAAATCGTCGTCGAGCCGGTTGACGATCAGCATGGCGTGGTCGCGCTCCAGCGTGTCCGGATTTTTGCGCTTCTCATCCGACCGGAATGTCCCGTCACTGACGGCGCCGCTCATCTCATAGTCGCAGCCGGCTTTCCAGTCGCCCTGGTCCCATTTCCAGCCTTTGGCCTTCAACTGGCCGTCTTTGTCGACGGTGACCTTGATGACCGCATTGTAGGCGAGCCAGACGCCGGCAAGACCCGTGCGCTTGTCGTCAAAGCCTTCGAGCAGCGCGATCCGCTCGCGTTGCAGGGCGTCGACATGATCGCGCGCGTTCGCCGTGAAATGCATCTCCGAGGTCTGCTTCTCCCAGGCGGGGTGCAGGAATTCAGGATATTCTTCGGCCTGGGCGTGCACCCAATTGCGCTGGTCGTCCGTCAGTGCATGCCGTGTCGCGTCGTCGAGCCGCGGCAGCAACGCCTTCCAGGCCCGGTTCAGTCGCTGGTCGTTCTCGGCGAGATCCGGATCGGAGCAGATCTCCTCCTCCGTCGCGGTGTCCGGGCGCGTGCAGTCGAACGTCGGGACGACGAATGACGTATCGATCTTGTCTGTCGTGCCTGATTTGCCACTCGCGAAATAAGTGCCGGTAATCTGCCAGAGGCTGCCGTCGCCATTCACCGCGCCGCACAGCACGATTCCCGTGGGCACGCTGCTGCTGGCGCGGAGATAGTCGTCAATCGCCTGGCAGGTGGCCGGGGCAAGCGAAACCATCGCGGCGAAGAGGGCGAAACGGAAGGGCGCGGGCATGGGGTGCGGCTCTTGGGTCCAAAGGGGATCATACCTGTCCCGTTGGTCGCCAGCCTTGTGTGACGGGTTCAGCCTCAGAACGTCGGCGGCGTGCAGGCCGAGATCACCTCGCACGGCTTGCCGCCTACGCAGCGGAAGCGGTGCGGCCTGCGGCTTTCGAAATAATAGGCATCGCCGGGATTGAGGATGCGCCGCTCGTCCTCGACGGTGACCTCGAGCTTGCCGGAGATCACCACGCCGCCCTCCTCGCCGTCATGCACGAGCGGCACGCGGCCGGTGTCGCTGCCGGGCTCGTAGCGTTCTTTCAGGATCTGCAAGCTCCGGCCGAACAGATTGTCGCCTACCTGGCGGTAGGAGATCGGCTTCTTGCCGACCTCGGTCAGCTCCTCCGTGCGGTAGAAGATCTTGCGCCGCTTTTCCGGCTCCAGCGCGAAGAACTCGGCGAGCCCCATCGGAATGCCGTCGAGGATGCGCTTGAGCGCGCCGACGGAGGGGTTCATCTGGTTGGATTCGATCAGCGAGATCGTCGAGTTGGTGACGCCGGAGCGTTTGGCGAGCTCGCGCTGCGACAGCTTGTGGCGGGCCCGGATGAATCGCAGCCGTCCACCGATGTCGACGCTCATGGTGCAAATCCCTGTTGCAGGTGTTGCGGATCGCGCAAATATGGACCGGCAGCCCCAGCTAGATCAATGGGTTGCTGGCGCACAGAAAAGGACTTGTTGCGCTTTTAAAGCCGTGGCTCTGCTAGAGGGTCAGCAGAGGAGCGGCCCGTGACCCTTCACCAGATTCCGAACACCATCAAGACCGATTCGCACTGGATGCCGTTCACGGCCAACCGGCAGTTCAAGAAGGCGCCGCGCCTGTTCTCCTCGGCTGAGGGCATGCATTACACCAGCGTCGACGGCCGCAAGGTGATCGACGGTTCGGCGGGCCTGTGGTGCGTCAACGCCGGCCACGGCCGCAAGCAGATTGCGGCTGCGGTCGAGAAGCAGCTCATGACGCTCGACTTCGCGCCGTCATTCAATATGGGTCATCCGCTTTCGTTCGACTTCGCCGAGCGGCTCGCGGAGATCGCGCCTAAGGGCCTCGATCGTATCTTCTTCACCAATTCCGGCTCCGAGTCGGTCGACACTGCGCTCAAGATCGCGCTCGCCTATCATCGCGCTACCGGCCAGTCGAGCCGCACCCGTCTGATCGGTCGCGAGCGCGGCTATCACGGCGTCGGCTTCGGCGGCATGTCGGTCGGCGGCATGGTGGCGAACCGCCGCGCCTTTGCAACGCATCTGCCCGGCGTAGATCACATCCGCCACACCCATGATCTTGCCCGCAACGCCTTTGCCAAGGACCAGCCGGCGCATGGCGCCGAGCTCGCCGACGATCTCGAGCGCCTCGTCGCGCTGCACGGCGCCGAGACGATCGCCGCCGTGATCGTCGAGCCGGTGCCGGGCTCGACCGCGGTGCTGCCGCCGCCGGTAGGTTATCTCAAGCGCCTGCGCGAGATCTGCGACAAGCACGGCATTCTCCTGATCTTCGACGAGGTCATCACCGGCTTCGGTCGCCTCGGTACGCCGTTCGCCGCCAATTTCTTCGGCGTCACGCCGGACCTGATGACGACGGCCAAGGGCATCACCAACGGCACCGTGCCCTGCGGCGCCGTGTTCGCGAGCCGCAAGGTTCACGATGGTCTGATGATCGGCCCGGAGGGCCAGATCGAGCTGTTCCACGGCTACACCTATTCGGCACATCCTGTCGCCTGCGCCGCCGGCATCGCGACGCTCGACATCTACAAGGATGAGGGCCTGCTCACCCGCGGCGCTGACATCGCCGACTACTGGCGCGATGCGCTGCATTCGCTCAAAGGCCTGCCGAACGTCGTCGACATCCGCAATTGCGGCCTGATGGGCGCGGTCGAGGTCTCGCCCCGTGATGGTGCGGTTGGTGCGCGCGGCTATGACATCATGGTCGACTGCTTCAACACTGGCCTCTATCTGCGCATGAGCGGCGACTCCTTCGCGATGTCGCCGCCCCTGATCGTCGAGAAGAGCCACATCGACCAGATGGTCTCGATTCTCGGCGACGCCATCAAGCGCGTGGCCTGATAATTGCTCTCGCGGATCTCGACCCCTTGTTCTTGCTAGCGGCGCGACAAACGCCGCGGGAGTGGTGCGAAACGTGAAAGTCCTGATCCTCGGCAGCGGTGTCATCGGTGTCACCTCTGCCTACTACCTCGCGCGGGCCGGCCATGAGGTGACGGTCGTCGACCGTCAGGGCGAGCCGGCGCTCGAGACGTCCTTTGCCAATGCCGGCGAGGTCTCGCCCGGCTATTCCTCGCCCTGGGCCGGCCCCGGCGTGCCGGTGAAGGCGATCAAATGGCTCTTGATGAAGCACGGCCCTCTGGTGATCCGGCCGAAGATCGATCCCGTGATGTGGGTCTGGCTGCTCAAGATGCTGCGCAACTGCACGTCCGCGCGCTACGCCGTCAACAAGAGCCGGATGATCCCGATCGCGGAATATAGCCGCGATTGCCTGCGCGCTTTGCGCAAGGACATCGGCATTCAATATGACGAGCGCTCCAAGGGCACGCTCCAGCTCTTCCGCTACCAGGCGCAGCTCGACGGCACGGCTGAGGACATCGCCGTGCTGAAGCAGTATGGCGTGCCCTATGAAGTGCTCAATCGCGAGGGCTGCATCGCGGCCGAGCCGGCGCTCGCCGGCGTGAAGGAAAAGATCGTCGGCGGCCTGCGGCTGCCGGAGGACGAGACCGGCGACTGCCACATGTTCACGCAGGCGCTGGCCGCGGAGGCCGAAAAGCTCGGCGTCCGCTTCATGTTCAACACGTCCATCGACGGCATCGTCACGGACGCCTCGCGCGTCACCTGCGTTGCGACCGGCGCCGGCCTGTTGCAGGCGGATGCCTACGTCGTCGCGCTCGGGAGCTGGTCGTCGCGGCTCGTTGCTCCCCTCGGGATTTCGCTGCCGGTCTTTCCGGTGAAGGGCTATTCGATCACGGTGCCGATCAAGGACGCCTCCGGCGCGCCGGAATCGACCGTGATGGACGAGAGCTACAAGGTCGCGATCACGCGGCTGGGCAATCGCATTCGCGTCGGCGGCACCGCGGAAATCTCCGGCTATTCCGACAAGCTCTATGCCGCGCGCCGCGCCACGCTCGATCACTCGGTGACGGATCTCTTCCCGCGCGGTGGTGATCTCTCCAGGGCGACCTTCTGGAGCGGTCTGCGGCCAATGACTCCGGACGGCCCGCCCGTGATCGGCGCGACGCGCTATCCGAATCTTCATCTCAACACCGGCCACGGCACGCTTGGCTGGACCATGTCCTGTGGCTCCGGCCGCGTCCTCGCGGACATGCTCTCGGGCAAGAAGCCGGAGATCGACACCAGCGAGCTGACGGTGGATCGCTACGCGCACCGGTTTGGGTGATTTGCACTGTCATTCCGGGGCGCCTCGAAGAGGCGATCCCGGAATCTCGAGATTCCGGGTTCGATGCTTCGCATCGCCCCGGAATGACTCAGATTAACTCGCTCCCGTCACGCAGTTCACCCACAGCACGACTGCCTTCGCATCATCAGCCGGATTGGAAAACCGGTGCGGCCTGCGGCTCGCAAAGCGAAAACTGTCGCCCGTCTTCAGCGACCACGTCTCCGTGTCCACCGTGAGCATCATTTCGCCTTCGAGCACGAGGCCGGCCTCTTCGCCATCATGGGTGTAGAGTTCATCGCCGGTCGAGCCGCCGGGCTCGAGATGCACCAGGAACAGGTTGAGCCGGTTCTCGGCGCCTGCGGCGCTGAGGAGCTGTTTTGATATGCCGGTGCGCCAGAGCTTCAGCTCCGGCCGTTGCATTCCGCGCGTCACCACGGAATCGGATGCGCCGTCCGTGCTCGGACTCGCGCCGAACAGCGCGGCGATGCCGACGCCGAGCACGTCGGCAAGTGTCGCGAGCACGCGCAGCGATGGCGAGGACAGGCCGCGCTCAATCTGGCTGAGGAAGCCGATCGACAGCGACGTGCGCTCGGCGACCGTTTCGAGCGAGAGTTGCCGCGTGCGCCTGAGATCGCGGATGCGGCGTCCGACCGCGACGTCCATCGCCGGCTCGACCGGCTTGGCGGCCGGTTTGGCGACGGCCTTTGCCTTCTTCACCGCCTTGGCGGCGGCCGGTTTGCGCATTCTTTTGCCACCGCTCACGTCAAACCGCTTCCTTCATGTGCATGAAAACCGCTTGCATCGTCCGCGAAAGTGTGACCAAATTTTCATATTGGTGAAAATAAGCCGAAACGGCTCGACCCGCAATATCCGTCACAAGCGGGCGCGCCGTCATCGGCCGAACCCAACAGGGGGATTGCGATGAAGCGTTTCGTTCAAGCCGCGGTCGCGGCGCTCGCCCTTGCAGCCAGCGTGCCGGCATCCGCGCAGCAGGTGCTGAAGGTTGGCTCGACCCCGACTGGTATCCCCTTCACTTTCCTCGACACCAAGACCAACACCATCCAGGGCGTCATGGTCGATCTCATCACCGAGGTCGGCAAGGACGCCGGCCTCAACGTCCAGATCGAGCCGATGCAGTTCTCGGCGCTGATCCCCTCGCTGACCTCGAACAAGATCGACATCATTGCCGCCGCGATGTTCATCACCGCGCCGCGCAAGGAGGTGATCGATTTCTCCGATCCGATCTATACCTATGGCGAAGGTCTCGTGGTGCCGAAGAGCGATACCAAGGCCTATGCGTCGCAGGAAGATCTGAAGGGTGAGGTGGTCGGCGCCCAGGTCGGCACCGCCTTCGTCGATGCGCTGAACAAATCGGGCCTGTTCAGTGACGTGAAGGCCTATGACACCATTCCCGACATTTTGCGCGACGTGAACGCCGCCCGTCTCAAGGCCGGCTTCGCCGACTATCCGATCCTCGCCTACAACCTCAAGCAGGGCGGCTTCCCCGAGGTGCGCCTCGTTACGAGCTACAAGCCCGTGACCGTCGGCTCGGTCGGGATCGGCGTGCGCAAGACCGACACCGAGCTGCTCGGGAAGATCAACGCCTCGCTCGGCCGGCTGAAGGCCAACGGCACCGTGGACAAGATCCTGGACAAATGGGGCCTGAAGGGCTGACCGCCGATGCAGGGCTTTTGGCGCGACACCATTGAGTTCTTCCCGATCCTCCTGAACGGCGTCGCGCTTACGATCGTCGTTACCATCGGCTCGCTGATCCTGTCGACGCTGCTCGGGCTGGTCTGGGCCCTGATGCGGGTCTCCGGCATCGGCTTTCTGTCCGGCCTGAGCGCCAGCGTGATCAACGTGATCCGCGGCATCCCGATCATCGTGCTCTTGTTCTATCTCTACTTCGTGATGCCCGATCTCGGCGTCACGCTCACGGCTTTGCAGGCCGCGATCCTCGGCCTCGGCATCGCCTATTCGGCCTATCAGGCGGAAAACTTCCGCGCCGGCATCGAGGCGATCGACAAGGGGCAGATCGAGGCGGCGCAGACCATCGGCATGGGCTGGTGGCTCACCATGCGCCGCGTGGTGCTGCCGCAGGCGGTGCGCATCGTGCTGCCGCCCTACGGCAACGTCATGATCATGATGCTGAAGGATTCGTCGCAGGCCTCAACCATCACGGTCGCCGAACTCGCGCTCCAGGGCAAGTTGATCGCGTCCTCGACCTTCAAGAACACCAGCGTGTTCACGCTCGTGGCGCTGATGTATCTCACCATGAGCATCCCGCTGATCCTGCTCGTCCGTCATTTCGAGAAGCGGGCCGGCAAGCGATGATAGAGCTCGACGACGTCCACAAGAGCTTTGGCAAGGTCGAGGTGCTCAAGGGCATCACGGCGTCCGTCGAGAAGGGCGAGGTGGTCTGCATCATCGGCCCGTCCGGCTCCGGCAAGTCGACCATCCTGCGCTGTATCAACGGGCTCGAAAGCTACGACCGCGGCGACATCAGCGTCGAGGGCACGCGCGTCGATCGCAATGCATCGTCGATCGTCTCGATCCGCACACAGGTGTCGATGGTGTTCCAGCGCTTCAACCTGTTCCCGCATCGCACGGCGCTGGAGAACGTCGTTGAAGGACCACTCTATGTGAAGAAAGAGCCGCGCGCCGCGGCGCTGGAGCGTGGCCGCGCGCTGCTCGCACAGGTGGGGCTGGCCGAAAAGGCCGACATGCATCCGCCGCAGCTCTCCGGTGGCCAGCAGCAGCGCGTCGCGATCGCGCGCGCGCTCGCGATGCAGCCCAAGGCGATCCTGTTCGACGAGCCGACCTCGGCGCTCGATCCCGAGCTCGTCGGCGAGGTGCTTTCCGTGATGCGCAAGCTCGCCGATGACGGCATGACGATGGTCGTCGTCACCCACGAGATGGGCTTTGCCCGCGACGTCGCGGACCGTGTGCTGTTCATCGACGGCGGCGTCATCGTCGAGCAGGGGCCGGCGAAAACGGTGCTCAATCAACCGCAGCATGCGCGGACGCAGGATTTCCTGCGCCGCGTGCTGCATCCGCTCTGATCCGGTATCCGACATGACCGCGCCCGTGCGCCTGCCTCTGCCGCCCTCGCTCTATGCCGACACCGCCGTTGCGACAGTGGCCACGCCGCCGCTCGATGCGGACAAGAGTGTCTCTGTCGCGATCGTCGGCGGCGGCTACACCGGCCTGTCCACTGCGCTGCATCTGGCCGAGCAGGGTGTCGAGGCACTGGTGCTGGAGGCGCAGGAGCCGGGCTGGGGCGCGTCCGGTAACAATGGCGGCCACACCAATCCGGGGCTGAAGCTCGATCCCGATCAGATCGAGGCCGATTTCGGCGCCGATCTCGGCCGCCGCATGATCGAATTTTCCTACGGCACAACGAATTTTACCCACGACCTGATCCGTCGTTACCAGATTCCCTGCGAGGCGCGGCAGAACGGCACGCTGCGCGCGGCCTATAACGAAGCAAGCGCTGCGGCGATCGAAAGCACGGCAAAGCAGTGCATTCGCCGCGGCATGCCGGTGACGCTGCTTAATCGCGAGCAATTGCGCGAGATCACTGGCACCGATCGCTACCTGTGCGCGATGCTGGATGCACGCGGCGGCGATTTGCATCCGCTGAGCTACGCCCGTGGCCTGGCACGCGCCGCGATCTCGGCCGGTGCGAGTGTGCACGGCGAAACCCCGGCGCTCGCCTTGCGCCGCGAGGGCACGCATTGGCGCATCGAGACGCCGCGCGCGGTCGTGCGCGCCGAAAAGGTGCTGCTCGCCACCAACGGGTTTACGGATGATCTCTGGCCTTCGCTTCGCCGCACCATCGTGCCGGTGTTTTCGTCGATCGCTGCGACCGCGCCGCTGTCGGACGAGGTCGCCCGCTCGATCATGCCGACACGCTCCGTGCTCTACGAAAGCGGACACATCACGGTCTACTACCGCATCGATCAGCAGAACCGCCTGCTGATGGGCGGCCGCGGCCCGATGCGCTGGATCAGCTCGCCGTCCGATGTGACCTATCTCATGCGCTATGCCGAGCGGCTATGGCCGCAGCTCAGGGGCGTCGCCTGGACCCATGGCTGGAACAGCCGCCTTGCCATCACCAAGGATCATTATCCGCATGTGCACGAGCCGGCGGACGACATCCTGATCTCGCTCGGCTGCAACGGCCGCGGCGTGGCGCTCTCCACCGCAATGGGCGCGCAGCTCGCACGCCGCCTGATCGGTGGCAGGAGCGCGGAGATCGACATGCCCATCACCGGCATCAAGCCGATCCCGCTGCATGCGTTCTGGCCGGTCGGGGTGACGAGCGCAGTGATTGCCGGTCGCGTGCGGGACAGGTTGGGGATCTAGAAAAGCGCCGCCCGATGTCGAGCGGCGCCTGGCAGGTTGTCTGCGATTTCAGCAGCGGCCCTGCTTCCACAGGCCGGGCGGGCAGCCCATGCCGCGCCAGCCGACTTTGCGCCCGTGATACCAGCCCGGCGGCGTGCCATGGTGATGTCCATGGAATCCGCCGTGGCCGTGTCCATGGCCATGACCGCCTTTGGCGGATGCCGCGTTTGGCATGGCGAAGCCAGCCGCGATGATCAATGTTGCGGCGAGCGCAAGCTTCCTCATTAGAATGGTCTCCTCTTGGACGTACGCTTCTGTCCGTTCGATGAACTGACATCGGACTGGAAGTCGCCTGCAAATGTGGAGGAGTCGTGACGCTCAGCTCTCTGCTACCGCATCGGCCCAGGGCTGGAAGATATCGACCGCGCCGGAGTTGGTGTCGCCCTCGCGCATCACCATGCTCGGGCAGGCGAACTTCATCGGCACGGACTGCACCTGCGTCTCCTCATAGTCGAAGCGCGCCGCGAGCGCCCTGCGTGCGTCCGCGGGCAACCGGCGGTCGCCGGTCACGACGGCGCCTTCGCTGGCGTCGATGCGCGGCTGGTGGATTGCGGCATCGAGGTCCATGCCATAGTCCATCGCGAAGGAGAGGAGCTGCGTCACTGCGGGCAGGATGCGGCGGCCACCGGAGGCGCCGACTGCGAGGCGCTTGCCGTCTCTGGTTTCTGCGATAACCGGCGTGATGTTGGTGAGGCAGCGTTTGCCGGGCGCCAGCGAGTTGGTCGTGCCGGGTGTCGGATCAAACCACATGATGCCGTTGTTCATGGGAATGCCGGAATGCGGCGTCACGTATTTCGAGCCGAAGGTCGACAGCAGCGTCTGCGTCACCGCGGCCATGTTGCCGTGGCGGTCAACCACGGAGAAATGCGTGGTGCAGCCGGGCGCGAGATATTCGGCGCCGAGCGACCGGTTGCCGTCGGCATCGCCCATGTCCCTGAGACGCTCGCGATAGGCCGCTTGCAGGGCAGCGGCGTATTCAGCGTAGGCCGTTGCATCGGGCGCGCCGTCCGGCCTCAGGTTCTGCTGCAAGAGGCGCAGCGTATGCGCAAGCGTAGGGCCGGCGGTGAGCTCGGGCGTCGCAAACACCTTGCCGCCGCGATAGGGAATTTTCAGCGGCTCGCGAAGATGCGCACGGAAGGCGGCGAGGTCCTCGACCGAGAGGGCGCCGCCGTCGGCCCGGATGTCGGAGGCGATGCTTTTGGCGAGATCGCCCTGATAGAAATCGCGTGGGCCGGCCGCGGCGAGGTGCGCCAGCGTTGCCTGCAATTTCCGCTGCGGCAGCCGCATCTCTGCCTTGATGCCCCACGGTGCATTCGGCGGCAGGCCGTCGACAAGATACGCCTCGGCGCTGGCGGGATAGCGCCGCAGGTCGAGCGCGCTGCTCGCGATCATAAGCGTCGTCCACCAGTCGACGAGCAGGCCTTCGCCGGCGAGTTTCGCGCTTGGTGCGAGAAGGTCCTTCCAGGGCAGTTTGGCGTGGCGGCGATGAGCTTCCTCCATGCCGGCAACGACGCCGGGCACAGCGATCGCGCCGGGGCCGTGGATATTGCGGTCGTCCTTCACTCGCGCCCAGGGGAAGAGATCGGAGGCAGCCCCCTGGCCCGTGATCGGATAATCCTCGACCCGCAGGCTTTGCGGCGCACGCATGTTGTAGTCGATCACTTCGTAACGGTCTTCGCTCGCGCGGTAGAGCACCATGATGCCGCCGCCGCCGATGCCGCTCATCCAGGGCTCCAGCACGTTGAGCGCGAAGGTTGTAGCGACCACCGCGTCAACGCAGTCACCGCCCGCGGCCAGCACCTCCGCCCCGATCTCGGCCGCCCGGCGCGACTGCGCCGCGACGATGCCGCCCTTGGCGTGGCGGGCGGGTTTGCGGGGCTGCTGGGCATAGCTGAACTGGTGAGACATGGGCCGATCTTGTTGCGTGGGATGGAATTGCGCCGGAGTGGCACGGGAGCCAACAATGGCAGATCGCGGCCGACGATCCAGACCGAAGCGCAACATGGCAGGTGTGAAGCAGGCGCGGGATCGTCCTTGTTCATTCTCCCCTTGCGGGAGAAGGTGGCGCGAAGCGCCGGATGAGAGGTTGTATCCGCGAACACAACCATCAGAGCGACTCGCGGAGAGAGACCCTTCACCTGTCTCGCAAGGGGAGAGGGGACGCCAGCGCGCTATCCCCCAATCCTCGCAAACACCTCCTCGAGCGGCACCGGGGGCTCGACGTTGAACGTCTCATCCAGCACCAGCCCCAGCTCGTCGGCGCTGTCGATCGTGCGCTCGCCTTTCACCTCGCCGTCGCGTCCTTCGATGGTCAGCCGGCGGTTGGCCAGCTTGTAGCGCGTATCGGCTGCGACGCGCTCCATGATCAGGGTGCTGGTGAAGGGTGGGATGGAGCTCGTCGAGGTGAAATAGTTGCCGAGCTCGTAGTCGGATTGAAGCTGCGGGACCTGGTCGAAGACGTACATGGTCCGCCAACCGCTGGGCTGTTTCGCGCTGATTGAGAACAGGCCATTGGTCTCGTCGATCCGATAAGTTCCCATCGCGGTGCGCTGCTCGATCTCCGTCCGGAACTGCAAGGGGCTATCCATCACGCAGGCGCCGAATCCGACATCGGCGATGTAGAGACCCTCGGGCAGGTCGACCTTGAGCAGCATATGGACCTTCGGCCCGAGCGGGCTGTCGGGTGCGGCCATCCACCGCACGCGCGCGCCAAGGCCCGTCACGGTGAAGCCGATGCGCTCGAGCGCCGCCGTGAACAGCGCGTTCTGCTCGAAGCAATAACCACCGCGCCGGGAGTCGACGAGCTTGGCCTGCACGGACGGCAGATCGAGGTGGACCGGCCGGCGCAACAGCGGATTGAGCCCCTCGAACGGGATCGCGTCGACGTGAGCGCTGTGAAGCGCGGTGAGCGTGGCCAGATCCGGCTTCACCGCCGCGCCATGACCGATGCGCGTCAGGTAGTTGTCCAAATGGAATTCATTCGGCATGAAATGGCCCCTGCTGCCTGAAAGGGCGGCAAGGTAGACAAGGCTGTTCCCTGATGAAAGGCTTAAATCGGCGTCGTGGTGATGGGGAGGATTGTGCGTTTCGGCCCGGCGAGGTCGCGCTCAGAGCCGGCCATCCCTGCGGCGGTTGCCGTGCTTGGCGTGCCATTTCGGCCCCGGGCCGCGCATGTAGTGCAGCTCGGGGCGGTAGGGATTGCCCGCGAGCTTCACCAGCGTCTGCCATCGCGTGGCGATCGCGGAGACGTGGTGGCGAAGCAGCGTGAGCGAAGCGATCAGCATGGCAATGTCCTCAGTGCGGCTTGCCGAGCACGGAGCTGAACGGCACGTCGAAGATCTCCTCGCCGTCGTCGTCGCTGACGTGCAGGATCCAGTCGCGCCAGTCTTCGTCGCCGGGCACCATGATCATCGAGTGCATGATTTGCGCGGCACGGTCGCGGGCCTCGGTCAGGTTCGACACGGCGGTGCCGTGCCGGTCGATCAACATGCCGTCAGTATTCGAACAATGAAAATAAACTTGGACCATAGCCGTCTCCTCCAGGGAGCGAATCGGACGCAATCAACCCATAACACTCTGACGTTGTCGGAAATATTCGGGTTCAACCCGGTAAGGGAATTTACGGATGTTCCGATTCACGGGACGGTGAGCGCGTTACTGATTCTTAACCTTCGGCTGGACGGCGCGGCGGAGGCATGGAACTCTCGATTTTGCCGGGGGCGAGGGGAGGGGGAAACTTGCAATTCACCAGAGAAACCTGGGGCCGGCCGGGGACGTTCGCATGCATTCTGCTGGCCGCGGGGCTTGGCCTTGCGCCGCCGGCGTCGTCCGACCCGATCCGGAGAAGCGGCTATGCGATCGGCACGGATACCTGCGGCAGCGGCGATCTCGCCTTCCCGAGGCTCAAGATCGACCTCCGCCAAGGGTTTTGCGCAGGTCTCGTCGCCAGCGAAGAGGATCATCTCAAATTCCCGCGATCGATCATCCAGATTCCCGGCCACGAGCTGTTCGTGGTGACCGACATGGGCGGCTGGGGCCACACCGATGGCCGGCTGCTGCTGCTCGATCCCCGTGCAGCCGAGGGCAAGCGGATCAAGGAGCTGCTCACGGGGATCGAATATCCCTTTGGTCTGGTGATAGGTCCCGACAAAAAACTCTATGCGTCCACCGACGAGACGATTTTCCGCGTCGATCCGCTTGCCGACAATCCGCACAGCACGGTCGAGACCATCCTTCATCATCTGCCGGGCCGCCGGCTCACCTTGCCTGACGGCACCAAGGTCGAGGAGAGCGCGCATCCGCTCAAGCAGTTCGCGTTCGACCGCACCGGGCGGCTGTTCGTCAATGTCGGCTCGCATAGCGATGACTGCATCACCCAGCCGCCGATCACGCGGCCATGCGCGCCGGCGGAAGGCGCCTCGGCGCTCGCCGCGATCTGGATGTTCACGCCGCCTTCAGGCGGCGTCTTCCCTGCATTGAAGCCCAGCGATCCCAATCCGCCGCACGAGGTCTATGCGCGCGGCCTGCGCAACTCGATGGCGCTGGCGCTGCACCGGCAATTTCCCGATCCCGGCTACGCCTTCCTGCAGGGCGAGAACGGCCGCGACCTGCCCGACATCTTCAAGCCGAACGAGGAGATCAACGCGATCGAGCAGGGCAAGCACTACGGCTGGCCCTATTGCTACGACCTCTCGACGGCGAGTCCGGAATTCAGGCTGGTGCTTCAATCGGGGCCTTACAAGAACCTCTGCGCCGGCAATGCCCTCTACAAGCAGCCGTTTTCGCTGCTGCCCCCGCACGGCGCGCCGCTCGGCATGCTCTACTATCACGGCGCAAAATTTCCGGAGCTGGAGGGCAAGCTGCTGATCGCCCTCCACGGCTATCGCCCGACCGGCAGCCGCCTCCTGGTCTACGATGTCGACGATCACGGCTTCCCCAAAATCAGTCCGCCGCCGGTCCGCTACCATGTAAGCTGCGCCGCCGAGCCGACGCGCAGCTTCCAGACCGACGCGGGCGAGGTCGCCGCGGCGCCTTTCGAGGAACTGGTCTCCGGCTGGCACCGCGTGAACGGCGCGCGGCCGCAGGGCGCGCCCGTCGGCATCACCGTTGCGGAGGATGGCGCGATCTGGCTGGTGGAGGACAAGAACCAGACCGTGATCCGGATCGATCGCACTGATGGCACTGGTCCGGAGCCGCTCCCCTGCGACATGCGAAGCCCTGCGCAGATCGACCAGCTCGCCGCCTTCGTTGCCAAGGACGCACAGAACAGGGACCGGCTCTCTGCACTGCGCAAGGGGGTCGTGGAGAAGCACTGCGTCGGCTGCCATTCTGATTTCGGACTGAAGCAGGGCCAGTCCGAAACCGAGAAGGACCAGACCGTGCTGCGCTTCATGCTGACACAGGACGGCTGGATCTATCCCGGTGATCCCGGGTCCGGAAAGCTGCGCACGCGCCTGCGCGGGATCGGCGCCGAGAAGCTGATGCCGCCGGGCGGCGAAGCGCTGGCGAAGACCGAGCCCGGCTACGCCCGCTTGCTCGACTATGCGGACTCGCTGGTTGCAAACACGGTTCCGGGAACACGCATGCGCATCAAGCCCGGCCCGCCGACGCGCAAATTCGTCGCGCGCAGCGGCAAGGAATGCGGCGAAATCCCGGCCGCCAAGGTCGTCGTCGTGACACAAAGGACCGCTGTAGACAAAGCCGGCTTCAGCCGGTTCTACCGGCCGGCCGATCCCTATCTCAACGGCGAATGCACCGACGACGATGGCTACTACATCCAGCAGAACGATCTGGTGCCTTTGCAGTAGCATTCTCATCATGTTGGCGACGCAGCCGGCCGGCGCGCAGACCAAGCTGTTCGAAAGCGCGCAGGTGACGCCGGCTGGCGAGTACACCTTCGGCATCGAAGGGCCGGCCGTCGATCTCGACGGCAACCTGTTCGTGGTCAATCTCGGCAAGCCCGGCACGATCGGCAGGTTGCCGGCGGGAGGTGCGGCCTCCGAGACTTTTGCGGAGCTTCCGCAAGGCAGCGTCGGCAACTCCATCCGCTTCGATCGCGACGGCACCATGTTCGTCGCCGACTACAAGGGCCACAACATCTTTGCGCTTCCCAAGGGCAATGCGGAGCCGCGACTCTGGTTTCACTCCGACGAGATGAAGCAGCCCAATGACATGACGATGGCGCGCGACGGCACCATCTATGCGAGCGATCCGAACTGGAAGGGGCGCGAGGGCCACGTCTGGCGCATCGCCAAGGCCGCTGGCGGATCGGTGCAGGGCCAGGTCATGACGGCGCCGCGCGCGATGGGCACCACCAACGGCATCGATCTCAGCCCCGACGGCAAGACGCTTTATGTCGGCGAATCCAACAGCGGCGAGATCTGGTCTTACACCATCCACGGCACAGAGCTCACTGACGCCAAGCTGATCAAGACGTTCCAGCCCGACACCATCGACGGTCTGCGCACCGACGTCAGCGGCAGGCTCTATGTTGCGCGCATTCTCAAGGGTACGATCGCGGTCATGAAGCCCAATGGCGCGATCCAGCGCGAGGTCGCCCTGAAAGGCAAGGAGCCGACTAACCTCGCGTTCGGCGGCGACGACGGCAAGACCGTCTTCGTTACGCAGCGCCAAGGCGGCTTCATCGAGGCCTTCCGCACCGATCAGCAGGGCCGCGAGCATTGCCTGCAACGCGGTCGTTGCTGAGCCGCGATCCGCGCTCCACGTAGGGCACGCAAGATGCGGCACTGTTCTTGCTTGCATCGTAGCGCCGCCGGGATCAAGACGTCATCCGATCCCAAGGCAATGGAGCCGCCCACGTGAAAGCCGTCTATACCGAACTGCATCGCAGCCACGATCCGCAATTCTTCCTGGTGCGCGGGGTCGTCAAGCGCACGACCGAGCAGCCCGAGCGCGCGGACCGGCTGCTCAGGGGTTTGAAGGACGGCAAGCATCAACTGGTCGAGCCGACCACATTCGGGCAGGGACCGCGGGCTCGGATTCACAGTCCGGAATATCTTGCTTTTCTCTCTGAGGCCTGGGACGCCTGGAGCGCGCTCGGCGATTCCGGACCGGAGATGATCGGCAACATCCATCCCGTGCGCCATGCCGCGACCTATCCGACGCATATCGTCGGCAAGCTAGGCTGGCACACCGCCGATACCGCCGCGCCGATCGGGCCTGGCACCTGGGCGGCGGCCTGCGCGGCGACGGATGTTGCGACCACCGCGGCGCAGCTCGTGATGGACGGAGATGATGCGACCTACGCGCTCTGCCGTCCGCCCGGCCATCACGCCTATCGCGACATGGCCGGCGGCTTCTGCTTCCTCAACAACAGCGCCGTCGCGGCCGCGCATCTGCGGCTCAGGCATGAGCGCGTCGTGATCCTCGACGTCGACGTGCATCACGGCAACGGCACGCAAGGCATCTTCTATGCGCGGCCCGACGTCTACACCATCTCGATCCATGCCGATCCGGTCGCGTACTATCCGTTCGTGTGGGGCTATGCGCATGAGCGCGGCGAGGGCGAGGGGCTTGGCACCAATCTCAACATCCCGCTGCCGATCGGCACGGGCGATGACGGTTACATGCAGGCGCTCGCGCACGCCAGGACCGCGATCGAAGCATTCGCGCCCGGCGCGCTCGTCGTGGCGCTTGGTCTGGACGCCTCCGAGCACGATCCGCTGAGAGGGCTTGCCGTCACCACGCCCGGCTTCCGCCGCATCGGCCAGGCGATCGCGCGCATGGGACTGCCGACCGTGTTCGTGCAGGAGGGCGGTTATCTCTCCGATATCCTCGGCGCGAACCTGACGTCGGTGCTGGCGGGCTTTCAAGAGGTGCGGTGATCCGGCGTCGCCTCTCCCGCGCGTGGGGAGAGGCCGGATTTTGCGAGAGCAGAGTCCGAGTGAGTGACGCCGTGCCTTTTCGATCCAGTTGAGCTATTATTCAAAAAACTGTGAAACGCGTCCGGTCCGAGATGGAGTTTTGGCTCTCAAACTTTGTGGTTGAGGGCATATTCTCCTGGATGGAGTGTGCAGTCGAACGGAAGCAGCATGCTGGAGCCGGGCGCGGCGACGGAAACGGATTTGAAAGGCTGGCTTGAGGGCGCGGGGCTCGGCCAATACACCGAACTTTTTACACAGCATCGCCTCGGCCTCGACGTCATGCCCGACCTGACCGAGGCCGATCTCGCAGAACTCGGCCTGCCGCTCGGTGATCGCAAGCGGCTGCGCCGGGCGATGGCGACGCTGCTTTCGCCCGAACCGGCCCAGCCGCCACCCGCCCCGCAGACTACGGCGCGCGCGGAGGTCGGCGCCGAGCGGCGGCAGCTCACCACCATGTTCTGCGACATGGTGGATTCGACCCCGCTCTCGACCCAGTTCGACCCCGAAGACGTGCGCGACATGATCGCGAGCTTTCGCGAGACCTGCGTCCGCGTGGTCAAGCATTATGAGGGTTTTGCTGCCCGCTTCGTCGGCGACGGCATCCTGGTCTATTTCGGCTATCCGACCGCGCATGAGGACGACGCCGAGCGCGCGGTGCGCGCCGGGCTCGAGATCGTGCGGGTGCTGTCGACGGCACGCGCGGTCGAGCCGCGCGGCGCGCCGAGCCATGCACCGGCGGTCCGCATCGGCATCGCCACCGGTCTTGTCGTGGTCGGCGATCTCGTCGGCCAGGGCACCGAGGAGCGCGATTCCGCGGTCGGCGAAACCGTCAATCTCGCCGCGCGGCTCCAGGGACTGGCGCCGCCGAACGGCGTGGTCATCTCCGCCTCCACCCAGTCGCTGCTGAAGGGCAAGTTCGACTACCGCAATCTCGGCCTCCAGGCGCTCAAGGGTCTTTCCGGGAAGGTCCAGGCCTGGCACGTGGTGCGGCCCTCGCGCGTAGAGACTCGCTTCGCCGCGGCCATGGGCACGCGGCTGACGCCGCGCGTCAATCGCGAGGAGGAGGTCTCGCTGCTGACGGGGCGCTGGCAGCAGGCGAGGCGGGGCGACGGACAGGTCGTGGTGCTGTTCGGCGAGCCCGGGATCGGCAAGTCCCGCATCGTCCAGGAGATATTCGCGGCCATCGCGGGTGAGCGGCACGGGCAGATCTCGTTGCAGTGCTCTCCGTACTACACCTCGACCGCGTTCTATCCGTTCAGCGCGCAGCTCAAATTCGCGCTCGGGCTCGATCGCGAGGATGCGAGCGCGATGTCGCTCTCCAATCTCGAGGCCGCCGTGGCGGCTACGGGAAACGACGTCGCGCAGGTGACCCCGCTGTTCGCTGCGCTGCTGTCGATCCCGACGGGCGACCGCTACCCGCCGCTCGACCTGTCGCCGCAGCAGCAGAAGGACGCGACGGTGTCGGCCATCGTCAACCATCTGCTCGGGCTTGCGCGCGAGCAGCCGCTGGTGATTGCCTTCGAGGACCTGCACTGGATCGATCCGACCTCGCGCGAGGTCATCGATCTCCTGGTCGACAAGGTGCAGGGCCAGCCGATCCTCGTCGTCATCACCGCGCGGTCGGAGTTTCAGCCGAGCTGGAATGCGCATTCGCACATCACGACGCTGGTCTTGAACCGGTTGAGCCGGCAATTGCGCACGACTCTGGTCGAGCGCGTTGCCGGGCGGGAGCTGCCCAAGGAGGTCGTCGAGGAGATCATCGTCAAGACCGACGGGGTGCCGCTGTTCCTGGAGGAATTGACCAAGACCGTCCTCGAATCCAACCTCTTGACCGAACGGCACGGCCGCTACGTGCTGTCCGGCGAGTGGCGGCAGCTCGCGATCCCGGCGACGCTGACGGACTCGCTGATGGCGCGCCTCGACCGCATGGGCCCGTTCAAGAAGATCGCGCAGATCGGCGCCACCATCGGCCGCGAGTTCTCCTACGAGACGCTTCACGCCGTCGCCAACACGCCCGCCGACCAGATCGAGGCGGCTCTCGATCATCTGGAGGAGGCCGGCCTGATCGTGCGCGGCGGCCATCCGCCGGATGCGCTCTACGCGTTCAAGCACGTGATGATCCAGAACGCGGCACATGCCAGCCTGTTGCACAGCGAGCGGCGCAAGCTGCATTCGCGGATCGCCCAGGTGCTCGCCGAGATGTATCCGGAGAAGACGGCGCGCGAGCCCGAGCTTCTCGCACATCATCTGACCGAATCCGGCCAGAGCGAAGGCGCCGCGAGCTTCTGGCTCAAGGCCGGCAAGCAGGCCGCGAAGACCGGCGGCAATCTGGAGGCGATCGGGCACTTGCGTCGGGGTTTGAGCGTCGTCCAGGCCAATGCCCGTATGCAGGGCGCGGGCGAAATGGAGCTCGAGCTGCGAATTGCGCTGGGCAACGCGTTGATCGCCGCCAAGGGCTATGCGGTGCATGAGGTCGAGGAAAACTATATCCGCGCCCTCGAACTCGGCCATGAGCTCGACGACGAGGAGAAGACGTTCGCGGCGACGCGCGGGCTCTGGGTCTGCCATTTCATCCGCGCGGATCTGACGCGCGCGCACGATCTCAGCGTCGAACTGTTGAAGTTTGCCAAGCGCGTGCGGCAGAGCGAGCGGGCGCGGCCCGCGCAGCAGACCGGCTATCTCATGGAGGCCCATCGCGCCATCGCGATGACCATGCTCTATCGCGGGCGTTTTTCGGCTGCCCAGCATCATCTGCACCGTTGCATCAATCTCTATAGCGCGGATCTGCACGCCGACCTGATGGTGCGGCACGGCACCGATCCCGGCGTCGTGTCGCTGTCCTATCTCGGCTATCTCCTGTGGTTCCTCGGCCGCTCCGATGCGGCACGCCAGCATAGCGAACAGGCGATCGCGAACGCCGAGAAGATCCGCCATCCCTTCACGCTTGCCTTCGCGCTGGTGTTCGGCGCCTATCTCTGCCAGCACCTGCGCGACGTCGAAGGCACCCGCGATCATGCCAACCGCGCGATGATCCTCGCCACCGAGCACAACTTCCTGCACTGGAAGCAGCAGGCTGCGATCCTGCGCGGCTGGGCGCTGACGCAGCTCGGCGACGTCGACGATGGATTGAGCCAGATGCGCGTCGGCCTCGACGAGTACGAGGCGATGGACTCCTGGCTCGCGGGCTGCTGGTTCAGATGCCTGTTGGCCGAGGCCTATGCGAAGGCCGGCTTCCGCGAGGCAGCCTTGCGCGCGCTCGATGGCGCACTCGCGACCGCACGGCGCACCGGCGATCACTCCTACCTCGCCGAAGTCTATCGGTTGCAGGGCGAGATCACGCTCGCCGAGGGCGGGCCGAGTTCGGCCCATGACGCCGAAGATCTCTATGAGCTCTCGCTCGACGTCGCCCGCAAGCAGGGTGCACAGTCCTGGGAGCTCAGGACAGCGATCAGCCTTGCGCGGCTCTGGCAGGACGCGGGCAAGGCCGGGCAGGCCGAACGGCTGCTCGGCCCCATCATCGGCAAGTTCAGCGAAGGCTTCCTGACGCCGGACCTGACGCAGGCGGCGCAACTGCTGAAGCAGCTCGGCAGGCAGCAGGTCGACGTGGAGCGGTAAGCGTCGCCCTTGGCTGGGAACGCGCCTCCGCGCTCGCGCTGCTAAAGCGGGATGGGGTTAGGTTGAATCGATTTGGGATTCCCAAATCAGGCTGTTTCTGATTCACCATGCTGGCTGGGCGGAGGCCAGCATGGATGGGCAAGCCTTATTCTCTGGATCTTCGCAAGCGTGTCGTGGCCGCGATCGAGGGCGGGATGTCCCGCAATCAGGCAGCCAAGCAGTTTGGGGTCGCGATCAGCACGGCAATTGGCTGGATGAAGCGGGTCGATGAGACCGGCAGCGTTGCTCCGGGCCAGATGGGCGGTCACAAGCCGAAGGCGGTTTCGGGAGACCACGCGGTCTGGCTGTCGCAACGGATCAAGGACGGCGATTTCACCATACGCGGGCTCGTTGCCGAGCTTGCCGGACGCGGTCTGAAGATCGACTACCACTCGGTGTGGGACTTCGTGCATGCCGAGAAGCTCAGCTTCAAAAAAAAGCGTGGCGGCTGGCGAACGCGATCGTCCCGAGGTCGCGCGGCGGCGAGCCCAGTGGGCAAAGTATCAAGGTCGCGTCGAAGCTGAGCGGCTGGTCTTTATCGACGAGACCTGGACCAGGACCGACATGGCTCCGCTGCGGGGATGGGCCCC
>NZ_JBBIAM010000065.1:0-51081 GCF_054185185.1 Bradyrhizobium sp. UFLA05-153 | reverse complement strand
TGTCGGCGGTGACGCTGTGAACCTGATCAATGGTGGTCTAACAAACTTGGGTTTCCAATCGCACTAACAAACTTCGGATTGCAATAAAGCCCCCCGCCATCGGGAATGCCCGCCTGGGCTGCTCCCGTGGTGGGTTTTTTTGCACGCACTTCTGCCCGCACGCCCACTGCCGGCGGCGCGACAGGGACTGGATCAATCCCCGTTAGGCGTGAGCACCCTGGTCGGCCAAGTCGCCCAAAAGGCGCGTCTTCGAATGATCCGGGATCAGCTTGACGTCCGAGAGCCGCTGTAGGAGGACGCTGCGCGCATCGCTGCGATTCACGTCTCAAACTGGCGTGACGCGTATGCCGACCTTGCGCCGGAATTTCTGAGCGGCGGCGTCGAAGCCGACCGGCTCGCCGTCTGGTCGAAACGGCTGCGCGATCATTCCGCAACGCAGTTGATCAACGTTGCCTGTGACCTGGCCGGGCGCGTGCAGGCCTTTGTCGGTAGCTATTGTGATGTCGATCCTGTTTGGGGAAGTCTGATAGGCAATCTTCACGTTCGCCCGCAGGCTCGCGGTCAAGGAATAGGTGAGCAGCTCTTTCGTGCCGCCGCCGCTCAACTCTCGTCAATGGCGACTGGCGCCGGATTGCACTTGTGGGTCTTCGGGGCGAACATAGGCGGCGTTCGTTTCTATGAACGGCTTGGTGGCCGCGTCGTAGAGAAGGACAGTTCCAGAATTCCCGCTGCGGGCGGAAAGACTGTCCTGCGCGTCCATTGGCCCGAAGCCGCAGCGCGTTTGAGGGCAGGCTGAGGAAGCGCCGGTGGTGGTGGCTTAGGACGCGTACTCAGTCTGTTTCAGAGAAGTCCGGCCGCCCGCCTCGACACATTGCCGTTGCAGCAGGAAAGGTATACTGTTTGTCGTTGCTCAGCCGGTCCGATATGCCGGCCTTTCGTTCGATCCTGCACTGCGTCGCGAAAAGAGGAGCACGGCCATGCCGATTACGACCCTGAAGGTTTTGGCGAGCCTCATACAGCTGCATGGGCCAGGCGCAACAATTCAGAGCGATCATCAGGGCATCGGCGCATTGCTGAACGATCTGCGCGGGCAGGGTGCGGAGCAAGGCGTTGTCTCCGGCGAACCCGTAGTGACCCAGGCTGCTTTCAGACGAGGAGGTTTTGCCAAAGGGCCAAATGCTGGCGCCTTTCGCAGAGGGGGATACGCTCCCGGCGTGGGCGCGTTCCGCCGAGGGGGATTTGTTCGAGGGTACTAGGTAGTTCCTCCAAGCCCGTCGCGGTATCGGCATGTCGGCTGACAGTTCAGATTGTGCCGCCTTCGAGGATCAGCCGATCACGCAGTTGCTGGTCAAGGTCGCAACGAGATGCAATATCGACTGCTCCTATTGTTACTGGTTCCGCGACGCGTCCGTTTATAGCAAGCCCAAGCTGATGAGCCCTGACGTGCAGCATCGATTGCTGCAACGCATCGAGGAGCACGTCGTCAGATACTCCCTCGTCGATTTTCCCATCATTCTGCACGGCGGCGAGCCGTTGCTGTGGGGCGTCGAGAACTTCCACCGCTTTGCCGAGGCCTGCGAAGGCATTTCATCACGGACTGGCTGCGACATACCCATCGCGGTCACGACCAACGGCGTGTTGATCGATGACGAATGGCTGGCCTGCTTCGAGGCCCGCAACATTTCGGTTGCGATCAGCCTGGACGGGCCGGCACATATTCACGACCTCCATCGCAGGACGTTTCAGGGTACGGGCACCCATGCCGCCGTGGAACGTGCCGCGCGCATGCTGGTATCGCGCGACATCGGCGTCATTGCCCTGGCAGTCTGCAATCCCGCTTACGCGCCGCAGCAATACGCCGATTTTTTCGCCGCGTGTGGAATCTCCAACTACGATATCATGATCCCCGATGCGACGCTGGATGAGAGGCCACCGTCCATTGCGGCGTTCTACAAGGGCCTGTTCGAACTGTGGCTGGAGGCAAATCGCACGAGGCCGACGACCAATATCCGCATCGTTTCTGACATGATTACGGCCCTGCTCGGCAACAATTCGCCGACCGAGGGCGTGGGCCACAAACCCGTCGAGCTTTGCACCGTCATGACCGATGGCACCGTGGAGGCCCACGATGTGCTGCGGATTGCGGGCGACGGCTTCACCAACACCAAGTTCAACATCTTCGATCATGCGATCGACGAGGTCAGGAATGAGCCTCGCTGGAAGGCCGCGCGCGATGCGTCAATCAATCTTTGCGCGAAGTGTCGCCAATGCAAGTTCATGAACGCCTGCGGAGGAGGCTATCTTCCGCATCGTTTCTCCAGGAAGAACGGCTACGACAATCCGTCGGTCTATTGCGACGATCTCTATGCGATGTTTGAGAACATGCAGTCGGTACTGGAGAGCCATCTCTATGTCAGCAAGCCGGACGGCGGCCGCATCAATGTGCGCGACACGTTGGCAGGCACCTAACGGACCGCGCGAACCGTGAGAGCAGAGTTGGAAAGTGCGTGATTGCCTGGTCATCGCGCTTTGGGACACGGAAGCCCACACTACGCCGCAGCGGGCGGTCCGAACCATGTGGTGAGCGCGTCGGCGAGCCCTGACCGCGTCCGGTCGCCCACCCACGCCACATGGCCGTCAGGCCGAACCAGTGCGGCGTCGGGCGCCGCTACAGCGCCGATCACCGGAAGCTCCCAAGTCGCGGCGCACCTTGCATCGATCGTCTGAACTCGATCGCGCCACGGCGCGATGTCGAGGCCGATGGGCTCACCGAAATTGAGCAGAACCGGTCGTGCATCGTGCAGAAGACCGAAGACCCGTAGCGGACCCCTCGCTGTAACGAGATCGAGATCGGGCATACGGCGTCCGAGCAGCGGATGTCCCTCGCCGAGATCGTAGCGAACGTCGAGACCCGACATCATCGCGGCGACCCGCTTGCGCGGCTCGTCCATACCGAGCAGCCCGGACACGACCTCGCGCAACGCCTCGATGCGGTCGTCGTGGCGGAGCAGCGCGGTCTGCGCCATCGTGTTGTGCAGGACGCGTGCGGCGACCGGGTGGCGTTCGGAATGATAGGTATCGAGGAGAGTTTCCAGCGAGGTACCGTTCACCACCTGGGCAAGCTTCCATCCCAGATTCACCGCGTCCTGCACGCCGATCTGGAGGCCCTGTCCACCCATCGGCGGATGGACATGTGCGGCATCGCCGGCCAGCAGGACCCGTCCGCTCCGGTAGGATGACGCCTGCCGCGTCATGTCCGTGAATCTGGAGATCGAGGTGGGATTGTGGATTCCGTAGTCGGTGCCATAGACCGCGATGAGCGCCTCGCTGAGATCGCGCAGCGTGGGCTCAGCCGTTTGTCCGACGTGCCGTTCGGTTACCATAACGCGCACCGTGCCGTTCTCCAGGCGAGAGAGGCCATGGATGCCCCTGTCATCGCGGCGAAGGCCCCATTGCGGCTCTTTGGCTGTCTCGATCTCGGCGAGCAGGCAACTGATCGTCGGGTCCCAGCCGGGGAAATCGATGCCGGCACTCTTCCGGATCGCGCTGCGTCCGCCGTCGCACCCGACGAGATAGTCCGCCCGCAGCGAACGGCCATCGGCGAGCGCGATGTCGACGCCGGTCTCGTCTTGCGAGATGTCAGTCACCTCGCGTCCGCGATAGATCGGTACCTCCATTTCATCGACCCAGTCGGCGAGGATGCGCTCGATCTGGTTTTGCTGCAGCGCGAGCCCGTAGGGGTGTCGGCTCGGAAAGTCGCTGATGTCCAGTCGGATCCAGGCGAAGCCCGCAATTTGCGCCACCCGGCCTAGTGCAAGGAACCGGTCGGCCAGCCCACGTTGATCGAGCACCTCAATGGTGCGTGCATGCAGTCCGCCCGCACGCGAGCCGATGAGGTCCTGGCTGACCCGCCGCTCGACGATGGCGACGTCGATACCCGCCAACGCCAACTCGCCGCCCAGCATCAATCCCGTCGGGCCTGCTCCGACGATCATCACCGCATGCCTGGTCGACAGCAATTCAGTCATTCCGTGCTCCCGTAGATTTGGTCTTGGGTCGGCGGTTCTACGGGATGGTCGGGGTCTTGAAGCAAGCCCCTTGCAAGCTACATATCAAGCTGGGAGGAGCGGTGTTGCCGTCCTCCGTCCGTCCGCGACAGAGCGGTTTTTCCCGGATCGTTATCGAGGCGTCTTTCTGCCCCTCGGCCGTCAGGCCTGGGTCCGGGCGCTAATCGGTGCGCTTCAGATTATCGCGCACCTTTAACTGGGCGCTGCAACTAACTGCGATCCCTATGTATATGCGACTGCTTCAAGCCGAGTGTCAGGATCGTCAGGGTGATCCATAGCCGCAGCATGGCGAAGCTGAAGATGAAAACGAAATAGATCAGGTTCTTGATGAACTGGCTCGCTGACGAGGTCTGCCAGAAATTCCAGATCGCGCTGCGAACCAGCTCCTGCCCATAGAAAAGTGCGATGTTGACCACGCCGAGCACGATCACGGCGGCTCCGAGCCACAGCCCACGCCGCGCGAACTCGGCAATCGCGGCAAACAGCGCGATCTCGCCGTCGTTGCGTTCGGCATGGACGATGATGAGGAGCACCAGTGTGGCGATCAATGCGCTCCAGAACCGTCCGACGTGGGTGAACTGGTCGAAAGCCATGCCGTCGAGCCCGGCCATCAGGTGCCGCGACCATGCGCCATAGCCGATTGCCTCGGTGCCGATGGACACGGCGATCATCAGGAGCGTGATCCGCCAGAAGATCGCGAAAGAGAGCTTGAACTGCTCACCCATCGTCAGCTCGCCGAGGGAGGATTGACCGCCGGCGGATTCGATCGAGCGCTGCGCTGTCGCAAAGAAGGCCAGCAGCACCGACAAGTCGGAAACGATCGTCGCCGGCAGCGCCGCAGGGCCGCCGCCGAACGCGATCACCCGCATGGCGGCCGCCAGGATCAGCCAGGGCAGGGCATGCAGAAGCTTGAAGGGGCCGAACGAGGTCTCGGGGCGGGCGGGCCGGAGCTCGAGTTGCTTGCGCAGTGCGATTGTCATCGCATGGTGCTGCCACAGGAGATTGAACCTGTGGTAGCGCCGATCGGTAAAATTGACGCAAATGCGTGCGGCAGACTGGCGCGCTCTATTCCTCGGGCTCGGTAGTGAACAGCAGCGGATAGCCCTTGGCGCGGCCGGCGTCGGTGGCGCGCGTCGCCTTGGTCTCGGCGACGTCCTTGGTGAAGACGGCGACCACGCAGGCGCCCAGCTTGTGCGCAGTGATCATGACCTTGTACGCCTGATCCGCGGTCATGCGGAATTCGGCCTTCAGCACCAGGGTGACGAAATCGCGCGGCGTGAAGTCGTCGTTGAGCAGGATCACCTTGTGTAGCCGCGGCCGCTCGACCTTGGTCTTCGTCTTAGGTTTAGGCTTGGTGACGGTGTCGTTCATTCCGCCTCCGAGGAACGTCTGGGGTTCCAGCCGCGGGCGCTTAGGGCGCGGCCTTCTCACCATATTGGAGGACCTGCACCTTCTCCAAGGTGATCAGCCCGCTCGACATCATGCCATCCAGCATGGGCAGGAATGCGTTGATGTTGTCCTCGCTGTCGACGATCTCGATCACCAGCGGCAGATCCTCCGAGAGGCGCAGGATTTTCGAGGTGTGCAGCCGGCTCGATTTGCCGTATCCCATCGGGCCGCGCAGCACGGTAGCGCCCGCAAGGTGCCGTTCGCGCGCGCTCATCACGATCGCTTCATAGAGCGGCTTGCCGTCGAAATGATCGTTCTCGCCGATGAAGATGCGGAGCAGGACTGCCTGATGGGGAATCTGCATGATCAGCTCCTTTTCAAGCGGTTGTAGCGGCCGGCCATCATATGGCCGAGCCAGACCGACACCAGCCAGCAGATGAGCGAGGTGGCGATGTAGGCCAGCGCGGTATACTTCATGCCGCCATGGAACAGGCGGAACGTCTCGAGGCTGAAGGTCGAGAAGGTGGTGTAGCCGCCGCAGAAGCCGGTCATCACGAACTGCCGGTGCTCAGGGCGCGCCAGCACGCGGCCGTCGGGGCCGGTGAGCGTCGCATAGAAGCCGATGATCAGGGATCCCGTGGCGTTGATGAACAGCGTCGCGAAGGGAAAGCCGGGGCCGGTGTCGAGCAGGAGACCGACGAAATAGCGCGCGAGCCCGCCGATGATGCTGCCGGCGGCGACCCAGGCGTAAAGCACCGCAGTGCGCCAGCGGTCCTTGGAGGTGAGGGTGGTCATCGCCTCTAGCCTCCGAGCCTGTCCGCAAGCAGGAAGCCGCATGTCACGGCGGTGAGGCACAGGCCGACCGAGAACACGATGTTGCCGAGCGCGTGAAGTTGCTCGCCGTTGCGCGCGAGTGTCAGCGTCTGCAGGCTGAAGGACGACACGGTGGTGTAGCAGCCGAGGAAGCCGGTCACCGCGAACAGCCATGGCGTCGGGGTGGCGAAGATCGAGCCTGGATGCGTCGCCAGCGCGCCGAAAATGCCGATCAGGAAGGCACCGGTGACGTTGATGGTCATCGTGCCCCAGGGAAAGGTCTCGCCGAAGCGCCGCGCGATCGCGCCGGAGAGAAAATATCGCGCGCAGCCGCCGAGCACGCAGCCGATTACGATTGCAAGAACGCCGCTCACCACGTCGAATGATCCCCCACTTGTCCCATCACTGCCCCGCCGGCTTCGTGAAGCTCTTGCCGATCGCAAGCAGTCCCGAAAGCGAGATCAGCGCAAAGCCCAGCCCGGCAAGGAAGGTGCCGGCCGGCCCATAGGCGTCCCACAGCGCGCCCGCGAGTATGCTGGCCGCGAGCGTCGCAAGCCCCGTGAACAGATTGAAATAGCCGAATGCGGTGCCGCGCAAGCTTGGCGGCGCGGTATCGGCAACGAGCGCCGCGAACAGCCCCTGCGTCAGTCCCATGTGCAGGCCCCATAGCACGACGCCGAGCGCGAGGCCCGCAAGGCTCGGCAGCAGCGCAAGCGCCAAGTCGGCACCGGCGAGGAAAGCGAGCCCGAGCGCCAGCAGGGCGGTGCGGTTGATGCGGTCGGACAAGGCGCCGGCCGGATAGGCCGAGAGCGCATAGACAATGTTCATCAGCACCAGCACCGCCGGCACCCACATCGCATTGAGCCCGATATTCTGCGCCCGCAGGATCAGAAAAGCCTCGCTGAAGCGCGCCAGCGTGAAGACGATGCCGACCGCCACGACGCGCCAATAGGCCGTGCCAAGCTGCCGCATCGCCGCGGTGTTGAGCGGGTTTCGCGACGGCTCGCGGGTCCCGTCTGGCTCGGGCTCGCTGACCGCGAACGTGATCAGGCCAAAGGAGAGAAACGCCGGCAGCACCGCGACCCAGAACACGGCCGTAAAATTGTCCGCCGTCCACCACATCAGGCCGATCGCCGCGAGCGGCCCGACGAAGGCGCCGATCGTATCGAGCGACTGGCGCAGGCCAAAGCTCGCACCGCGCAATTGCGCCGGCGCAATGTCGGCGATCAGCGCATCGCGCGGCGCGCCGCGGATACCCTTGCCGACGCGGTCGATAAAGCGCGCCGCAACCAGCCATCCGGCGCTGGGCGCCAACGGAAACAGCGGCTTGGTGCACGCGGCGAGCCCATAGCCGAGCGCTGCGAGCAGCTTGCGCCGGCCGAGCCAGTCCGACAGCGCGCCCGAGAAGATCTTCGTGATCGAGGCGGTCGCCTCGGCGATGCCCTCGATGATGCCGACCGCGATGGTGGAGGTGCCGAGCACGGTAACCAGATAGACCGGCAGCAGCGCGTGGATCATCTCGGAGGAGACGTCCATCAGCAGCGAAACGAAGCCGAGCACCCAGACTCCCCTGGGGACCGCGGTCACGGATGGATTTGGCGTCGCCGTCGTCACCTCTTGCCCTTCGCATTCAGGCAACAAAAAACCCGCCACCGGCGGGTTATCCATGCTCCCGCCGAAGGTCGAGGCTTTCCGGAATGCCTCACCTCAAGCAGGAGTCATCAGCCCATACAATCTGACATCGTCGGGCGGTTATCGGGGGACTCCATCCCCATCTGTGTAACAAGCCTAGCATGGAAATCGCGCCGCACAATAGGGTGCGGTCTTTGCTTCCACATCCATGCCGTCATTCCCGGGCGGCTCGCAGAGCCGAACCCGGAATCTCGAGATTCCGGATTCTCGCTTCGCGAGCCCCGGAATGACGTTGGTGGAGATCGCCAGCGCGAAGCGACGCGACCATGGCGGAGCTGCGGCAGCTTTGCGTAGCAGTATGCATCCCTAACTCGAATGTGAAGCGAGGTCGATCTTCGCGCTTTGCTTAAATGCATTTGCATGTCACCATCGCGTCATACGACGGGAGGGCGCGATGCGCTTGCTGATCTCGATCGGGGCTGTGCTGGTGGCCGGCGTGCTTGCCGGAGGTGACGTTGCGAGCGTCGCGGCGCCAGGAACCAGGTATCAGCAGCAAGCTGCAGACAAGGACGCGCAAAGCGTCGATGTCGAACTGATCCTCGCGGTCGACGTCTCCTACTCGATGGATATGGACGAGCTCGCGATCCAGCGCGAGGGCTACGCCCAGGCGATACAATCCAAGGAATTCCTCCAGGCGCTGAAGGCGGGGCCCAACGGCCGGATCGCGGTGACCTATTTCGAATGGGCCGCTTCCAGCGACCAGAAGATCATCATTCCCTGGCGATTGATCGACGGGCCCGAGACGGCGGATGCGGTCGCCGCCGAAATTTTGAAGACGCCGATCCGGCGCGCCTCGCGCACCTCGATCTCCGGCGCGATCAATTTCGCGATCCCGCTGTTCGACGAGGATCCCTATCGGGGCCTGCGCCGCGTCATCGACATCTCGGGCGATGGTCCCAACAACAATGGCGGGCCGGTCACCGTGTCGCGCGATGCGGCGCTGGAGAAGGGCATCGTCATCAACGGCCTGCCGATCATGGTCAAAGAGCCGTCTTACTCGACTATGGATATCGACAATCTCGACTATTACTACGAGGACTGCGTAATCGGCGGTCCCGGCTCGTTCGTGATCGCGATCAAGGATCGCGAGAAGTTCAAGGAGGCGATCCGCACAAAGCTACTGATGGAGGTCGCCGGCCGCACGCCCGAGCGTAAAGTCATGCACGTCGCCGACAAAGAGCCGCGGGTGAGCTGCCTGATCGGGGAAAAGATCTGGCAGGATCGCTGGGGCAGGTAGGCGAGAACCTGACGACCCTGCTCGTCAATGCGGTTCGAGTGTCGACAGCTCCCGCTCGATTGTGCGCAGGTTCGAAAGCGCCGTCCCGAACGCGTGGTTTCCGATGCGCCGCCAGATCGCCGAGGTCTGCTCCATCAGATCAGGAATTGTCAGCGGAAACTCTGCGGCCTGCTGCAACGCCGCCTTCTCGTTGATGAGATATTCCCCGTTGAGCGCAAACAGCACCTGCGCGACGCAGGTGAGCGCACGGTAGGCGCAGCCTGCGACATGGATCTGGTCCTCGTGCAGCACGGCAAGTTCGGCGTTCTCGATGCTGAACAGGATTTCCCACCGGAACCGCCGGATAAGCGCGTCACGTAGCGGCTTTGGATAGGGCAGTGCGATCGACTTCAGCTCCGCAATCACCGCGCGCTCGTCGCGCAGCGCCTGACAATAGGCGATCTCGCCCATCCAGATCGCCGAGCAGAACCCGTGCGGATGCCCGGGCTGATAGTCCATGCTGATCTGTCCCGCCCGGCAGGCCTGCATCGTGCGGCGGACCGCATCGATGTTACGGTAGAGCAGATCGACCTTCTGCCCTTCGACCGTCAGCCAGGCGCCGCCGACAATCCACGGCCCCCATTCGCCGACCGTGGTGACCGTCGTCGCCTCAGGATCGTCGGCGAGCTGCCGCGCCGCCTGTTGCAGGCGATCGATGTCGAGGCTGCCGCTATCCGAGAAGTACAGCCCGATGTCGTAGTCGGAGTTTTCATGCGACGTCCCTCGCGCCCGCGAGCCGCCGAGCACGATGGCCTCCACGCCTGCCACGTCGCCAAGCGTGGATACCACCCGCTCGATGAGCGGATCGCGCTGGATGTCGGTCTGCGCTGCCATCTGGTGAAACCCGCCGAAGCCCGCGCGGCTTGCGCCCGGTGGCGGATATGGTCCTGATTGTGGCAATGGTCAACTCCCTGCTGCCGCCGTCCGTCAGTCGCGCGGCGCAGGCAAAGACCGCAACTTGTTGGCCGTTCGGTGGACGTTCGCGATGCGGGTTCCTGCCGCGAGCCGTCAAAATGCCTTTCAATCTGTGGTTTAAATCACGCCCGGGCGCCGTGAAGGCGTATCTACTGTCCCTGTCATTCCGGTCGAGAGAACGTCACGCGACATGCACGATCTCGATGTTCACAGGAGGATCGCCGTCATGACCCATCGCAGAAAACCCCCGGGGGCAATTCGTCACTATGGTGTCCTGGTAGGAACCGTCGTCGATGGCCTGCAAAGCTCGGACGGCTCATCGCCGCACTACGAGATTCACGTGGGTGGCGCCGGGGACTACCGGATCGCGGTCAACGTCCAGTCCGTCGACGACAGTGAGGTGCTGGCCTATTTCGACGCCGACTTCGCGAGGTCCGGAACTCTGGATCTGAAGCCATATCTGCAACGCGACCGCGGCTTTCGGCGGCTCGAGACCGGTCCGTCAGGCTCGGGCGGGCTTGATTATCTCCGCGACAAGCTCTTCCCGGTCGATGCGATGCAGCCGATCCCGGCGACGGGCCGCGGCGTGTCGCTGAAGAACCTGCTCAACGCCAACATCAAGCGGGCGAAGGCGGACCGTCACGCCATGGTGATCGCGTTCGGCGAATATTTTGAAGACCATGGCCAGACCGACAAGTATTTCCACTTCCGGCCCGAGCGCGGGATTCACGACATCCACATGATGCAGGGCAATCGCGGGCAGTTCGCGAGCGACAACCGCACCCATGGCGATGGCGCGCTGTTCATTTCGTTCGACAAGGGGCAGGAGATCGTCGCGCTGTTCGTGCGCTTCCAGACGCAATCGCTCCACACCGATGATCGCACCGGCGCGCCGCTCGACTAGCGCGGCGCGAGCTCGTCCTGAAGCCATCGACGCGTCGAGCGTTGCAAGGGTCGGTTCGATGATGCGCAGGTGAAGCCGTCAATCGGCCGAATGGCGAACGCCAGACTCGCGGAAAGCGCCGATCTCGCCGGGCTGCTCGAACTCTTTCGTGTCCCGGAGGTCTGCGCCACGGCCGCTCCGCAAGGGCTACGTCGCGCGCAGACCCGAGCCCGGCATGATCGACGTCAGATCCGCGCCTCCAGGATCAGGTTGAAGGGCGTCTCGGCGGCCCGACGGAAGCGGCTCAAGCCGCCCTCGCGCGCAACTTTGCGCAGTCTTGCCTCGCCGGCCTGAGCACCGAGGGCCATGCCGACCTCCTGATCGAGCGATGCCGGTGTGCAGATCATGGTCGATGCCGCGTAATAGACGCGCCCCACCGGGTTGAGGTTGTCTTCGAGGCGGTCATTGGCGAACGGCTCGACCAGCATGCAGGTGCCGTCTTTCGCCATGGATTCGCGCACGTGGCTGATCGCGCCGACGGGGTCGCCCATGTCGTGCAGGCAGTCGAAGAAGCAGACGAGATCATAGCCTTCGGCCGGATAGGTCTTGGCCGAGTGAACGGCGAAGCTGACGCGGTCGCCGAGCTTGGCTTCGGCGGCCGACCGGCGTGCGGTCTCGATCGAGCCTTCGTGATAGTCAAAACCGTAGAAGCGGGAGTTCGGGAAGGCTTCCGCCATCAGCCGTGTCGAGACGCCGTGCCCGCAGCCGACATCGGCGACCTTGGCGCCGCGCTTGAGCTTTTCCACCACGCCCTCGAGCGCGGGCAGCCACTCCTGCACCAGATGATGCTTGTAGCCGGTGCGGAAGAAGCGGGCGGTGCCGCAGAACAGGCACTCGCTGCGCCGGTTCCAGCCGACACCCTTGCCGGTCTTGAAGGCGTCCGTGACCTTCGGCTCGTCGAGGAACGCCGCGGCAATGACATTGCCCACTGCGCCGAGGAACACCGGGCTCTCCTCGTCGGCAAGCGCCATCGCCTGCTCTGGCAGCATCGAGAACTTGCCCGACGCGGAATCGTATTCGACGTAACTCGACGCAGCCTGGCTCGCCAGCCACTCGCGGATGTAGCGCTCCTTCGTTCCGGTGGCGCTCGCGAGCTCGGCGGAGTTCATCGGTCCCTTGGCGAGGGCGCGGTAGAGGCCGAGCTTGTCGCCGAGCAGGACCAGCGATGCATTCATCGCCGCGCCGACCTCCGTGATCATCTTGCCCATAAAGGCATTCAACTTGTCGGAATTGACTTCCATGACGGCCTCCATGCGATGTGGGGCATTACCAGCAGTTGCGCTTTGCCGGACTGCGCGCAAGCCATCGGCCGCTAGGAGAGGGACGCTCTCGAAAAACCGCGGGTCCTCTATGTGGGTCAATCCGGCGCGCTGCAGGTTCAACGTGTCGGCGCAAACCTCGTCGTGAGCTCGGCGGGAACCGGCTCTCGGAGAAGGTCCAGTCGCGCCGAGGGCGTGGCTGAGTGGAGTCCGGGCGTCTTGAATGGGTTGCCTATTTTGAGCGCGGCCTGCCGTCCGGCACCCGCCCCGCAATTACCAACCAACGATGCACGATCTCCCATTTGTCGCGTCCGCGTGGATTGAAATCCAGGAGGGGCGACTTGGCACTTTGAAGTTCGAGGAAGAATTCGAGAGTTTTTTTGCGCGTGGTTCGATAGCGCGGCAATCGTTGCCTCGCGATCCAACGATCCCATTCTCGGACAATCAGGAATTGTCGTCTTGTCCATTGAGCCATCGCAGCCCGCTTGCGTCCGGACCAAGGTCGCGCTGGAGGTCAGATGACGGAAGCGGCAGGCGGTCGAGCCTTGGTTCAATGGGCTGTGTCTGCTGTCGAGTGCTCAACTGAGAGGGGCCAGCGACTGCATCGTCTCGTAAAGCCTTGAACACTTGGGCGGCCAGTTCGCTTAGCTTGGTCAGGCTTCTTTCGATGTCGCTGGGCATCCGAGCGAGTTCACGAGATCTCTGATATTTGCTGAACTGAATAATCTGAGCCGACATGGCAATGCTCCGGCGGTATGTTTTGCCAGAGTAGTCGCTGGTAGGCGGATTTTCCTATCTGCCAATTCAGGTGGCAGGCGCATTCTTTTGGGTGGCAATCACACGTGCCATCGACGAGCGCTGCCGTTCACCTTGGCGGGACGTTTCGCCTCGAATTTGGGGAAGCTGACGACAAAGCCGACCTCGCCGCCGGGCGATCAATCGGCCGGGGTCATATACGGGCCATAAAGTACGTCTCGCCGTCGCCTGTATGTCTTCGAGATAGCCCGCATCGCGACGATGCAAATTACAGAACAAGCGATTTCAATGATCACTTGAGTCGTTCCGTATCAAAAAGAACAGGTAATAATTGCGGACATTAGCAGATTCTGGACTGGCTGGGCCGGCAGATCGGCCAGTTTCAAAGCCAGGCACTTATCTTTTCCGAGCGTGCGACATTTTTGTCACCAATCGCGGGAGAAGCAGCGACCACGCAGGCCTCGGGCCTCAAGACAAGCCCACTACCAGCGGGCGTTGCAGGTGTTTTGCCATCAGCTCCGCCGCCTCGGCGTAGCGCCGCGCTTCCAGGAGGTCGAGCAGGCGCAGATGCTCACGCACGTGCCGGCGCATGCCATCACGGTCGGCGAAACTGCGATAGGCGAACAGGCGCCTGATCGAGTTCACCCGCTTGAGCGCTTCCACGAAGAACGGATTGCCCGCCCCGCGGATGATCTCTTCATGAAACTCGCAGCCGGAGTGATAGATCTCTCCGATCGTCATCTTCTCGAGTTCGCCTTCCAGGACGCGCAGCTGGCGCTCGCGCAAACGTGCGATCACCTCCTGCGACAGCATGAAATCGGGCTGCGCGATCGCCGCCGGCTCGATCACCGCGCGAAACGCCATCGCCTTGGCCTGCGCTTCGGGGCTGGAGACCGTTTCCCCAAAGCGCCAGCCATAGCCCGGCAGGCGCGCGATCCAGCCCTCGGCAGCGATCCGGTCGAGCAGCCGCTGCAGCTCGGCTCGGCTCAGATCATAGCGGCGCATGAGCTCCGCCTCGGTGACATCGGCCGGCAGCCGGCTCGCGAGCACGTCGCCCGCGATTGTCGCGTAGACCTGCTCGCTGCGCCCGACGGCCGCGAGCGCCGGTTGGGCCGCGCCGCTGCTCGGATTCTTCGCCAGCACGAAGCCGCGATGCGGCTCGCCGCGCGCAAGCCCTGCCGCCTCCAGAGCCTTCAGGCCGAGCCGGATCGGCGCGCGTGAAAGGTCCAGCGCATCCGCAAGTCTTTGTTCGATCAAGCGATCGCCGGCCTTCATGCCTTCGCGGCGGGCGAGCGCCATGATCAGGCCGGCGAGATGCTCGGCACGCTCGGAACCGCCGTTTTTGGCGGCGCGCAGTCGGGAACTGTCGGACGCGGTCATTGCAGTGCACGCAAAGTTTAGGGCTTGACAGACTGTCCCATGGATTGTTCTTTTATGCAACAATATACAATCAAGGGAGAGCCCGATGGCGCGCGCGCCGGATGTCCATATTTGCGAGGTCGCTCCCCGCGATGGTCTCCAAAATCTGGATGTGTTCGTTCCCACCGAAGCCAAATGCGCGCTGATCGATACGATCGCTGCCGCCGGCGTGCGCGAGATCGATGCCGGATCCTTCGTCCCGCCAAAGGTCGTGCCGCAATTCGCCGACGTCGATGCGGTGATGGCGCATGCACTCACGCACAAGACGGCAACCATCGGCGCGCTGGTGCCGAACCCGAAGGGCGCCGAGCGCGCCATCGCCGCCGGCGTCAACGCCGTCTATTTCGTCATCTCGGCAAGCGAGACGCACAACCGCGCCAATGTGCGGCGCTCGGTCGAAGAGCAGCTCGAGGGATTTCGCGCGGTCCGCGCCGCGATCGACGCCCGTCCGTTGGACCAGCGGCCGCAACTGATGGGCGCGATCTCCACCTCCTTCGGTTGCTCACTGGAAGGCGAGGTCAGCGAAGCGGCCGTGTGCCGGCTTGCGCGCGCCTTTGCCGAGGGTCGCGCCGACGAGATCGGGCTTGCCGACACTGTCGGCTATGCCACCCCGAAACTGATCGGGCAGATTGTCGAGGCTGTCAGGCGCGAGGTCGGATCGCAGATGACGCTGCGGCTGCATCTGCACGACACGCTCGGCGCGGGCCTCGCAAATGCCGTCGCTGGCCTTGAGGCAGGCATCCGCCGTTTCGATGCGGCGGTCTCCGGACTCGGCGGCTGCCCCTTTGCCCCGGGTGCGCGCGGCAACATCGTCACCGAGGATCTCGTGTTCATGCTGGAGCGGATGGGCCTGTCCACCGGCATTGATCTCGATCGCCTGATGCAAACCCGCGAGATTCTCGCCCGTCACATCCCGGCAAAACATCTGACGGGGCATCTGCACGAGGCGGGCATCCCCAAGGTGCTGCGGAGGGCGGCATGACGGCTTCCATGCGCGAGACCGCATCGGAGCTTCGTCCGCTGGCCGGCCTTCGCGTCATCGAGTTCAGCCAGATGGTGATGGGACCGAGCTGCGGGCTGATCCTCGCCGATCTCGGCGCGGACGTGATCAAGGTCGAGCCGCCCAAAGGCGACCGCACCCGCTATTTCAAGGGCGCTGCCGCCGGCTTCTTCGCCACCTACAGCCGCAACAAGCGCAGCATCGCGCTGGATACGTCGACCGCGGAAGGCCAGAACATCGCACGAAGGTTGATCGAGAGCAGCGACGTCCTCATCGAGAATTTCCGGCCGGGTCTGTTGAAGCGCGTCGGCCTCGACTACGAGACGGTGGTGGCCTTCGCGCCACGCCTGATCTATTGCTCGCTCAAAGGATATCTTCCCGGCCCTTACGAAAATCGCCTCGCGCTCGACGAGGTCGTGCAGATGATGGGCGGCCTCGCCTACATGACCGGACTGCCGGACCGGCCGATGCGCGCCGGCGCCTCGGTCAACGACATCATGGGCGGCATGTTCGGCGTGATCGCGATTCAGGCTGCACTCGCCGAGCGGCAGCGCACCGGCCGCGGTCGTTATATCCAGAGCGCACTGTACGAGAACAACGTGTTCCTGATGGCGCAGGCCATGATGTGCGAAGTGGTCAGCGGCCAGCCGTCGATCCCCTATTCGATCAAGGACAGCCCCTGGCCGGTCTACGACCTCTTCGACACCAGGGACGGCTCAAAGCTGTTCGTCACCATCGTCGGTGAAGAGCAATGGGAGGCGTTCTGCCGCGCCTTCGATCGCGAAGCCTGGCTTACCGATCCGCGCTTTGCGACGAGCAACGACCGCGTCGACCATCGCGGCTGGCTGATCCCCGAAATCGCTGACATCTTCAAGCAATGGGACAAGGCCGATCTCGCCGCACGCCTTGAGCAGCTCGATCTGCCCTACGCGCCGGTGAACAAACCCGGCGATCTCTTCGATGACCCGCATCTCAACCAGTCGGGTGGGCTGACCGACATTCGCCTGCCTGACGGCGGCGAGGCGAGAACGCCGCTGTTGCCGATCTCCATGGACGGCCGCCGCCTGCCCAACCGCTACGATCCGCCGCAGATCGGCGAGCAGACGAGCGAGATCCTGAGCGAGATCGGCCTTTCCCGGAACGAGATCGAAGCGCTGCGACAAGCCGGAACAATCAAGGTCGCGCCATCCTGATGCTTGGCGCGATCAAGACAGAACACAGGGAGGAGCACATGAGGATTACCAGGCGCCAGGCGCTGATCGCGGGCTCCGCATTGGCCGGCGCATCGCTGCTGCCGGGACGATTGCGCGCGGAGGGCAAGCAGGTCTCGCTCGCCTTCGGGCCGGTGTCGCCGGTCTACGCCATCGGCATGATCGCGGAGCTGAAGGGGTACTTCAGGGACGAAGGGCTCGATTCAAAGCTCGTGACCGGCAATGCCGGCACGTTCGGCCGCCAGACGCTGGCGGCAGGGCAGGCGCTGTTCGCGCATGGCGATGCCAGCCATCCGCTCCAGCTCAGCGCGCGCGGCAAGCCCTGCAAGATACTGCTTGCGACCGAGATGGTGTGTTCCTACGCCAACATCATGGTCCGGCAGGATCTCTATGAGAGCGGCATCAATTCGGTCGAGAAGCTTGCGGACTACAAGCGCGCGGACGGGGCCAAGCCGATCGTCGCAGCCACTGCGATCGGCTCGGGCACCTGGGTGTTCGGCACCTATGTGTTCGAGGCGCGCGGTCTCGCCGACAAGGTGAACTGGGTCGCAGGCGGAGGGCCCAACACGATGTTCCCCTCGCTCCAGACCAAGCAGTTCGACGCCATCATGGCGCCGCCGAGCTGGATCGTCGAAGTCGAGAAGAAGGGGTTTGGCAGGACGATCTACGACACGTCAAAGCCCGGTGTGTTCGAGAAGGATTTCGGCGGCACGCTGCCCGTGCTCGTGATCTACACACTCCAGGACACGGTCGAGCAGGACAAGGCGATGGTGCAGGGCTACGTCAACGCGATCTACCGCGCGATGGCCTTCGTGAAGACGACGCCGCTCGCGGACGTGCAGGCGCTGGTCACGCCGAAATATTTCTCCGGCATCGACCCCGATGCGATCAGCGCCGAGCTCGGCTTCGACAAGTCGACCTGGGCCTATGACGGGGTTATCGACAAGTCCTCGTTCGAACGCGGCGCCAAGCCCTGGTACCGCAAGGGCACCGACATTCCCGAAACCAAGTATGAGGATGTCGTCGACATGAGCTTCCTTGAGGCAGCCAGGGCGAAATACAAATGATGGCTGCACCCAGCCCGGGCCTCGCGCGCGCGAGAGACGACGACAGGGCCGCGGCGCGCACGCGCATCGCCGTGCAATGTCTCGCCAAACGCTTCAATGCATCTGGCCGGGAGTTCGTGGCGGTCGATGATGTGTCCTTCGAAGTCAAGCAGGGCGAGTTCGTCGCGCTGCTCGGCCCATCCGGCTGCGGCAAGAGCACCATTCTCAACATGGTGGCGGGGCTGTTGCCGCGCTCGGGCGGGCGCATCCTCATCGACGACGACACCGTCGAGACCGGCAAGGTCAACCCCAGGGTCGGCTATGTCTTCCAGCGCGACACACTCTTTCCCTGGCGGACCGTGGAGCAGAACATCGGCTATGGGTTGGAGATCGCAGGGCTGCCGAAGACGGAGCGCGCCCGGCGCGTCGCTTCGGCCGTGGAGAAGGCCGGGCTCACAGGTTTTGCGCAGAGCTTCCCGCGCATGCTCTCCGGCGGCATGCGCCAGCGCGTCGCCTTGATGCGGACGCTGATCCTGGAGCCCGAAATCCTGCTGATGGACGAACCGTTCGGCGCGCTCGACACCCACACCAAGCTCGAGATGCACAAGACTCTGCTGGAGATCTGGGAGCGCGAGCGGCAGACCGTGCTGTTCGTGACGCACGACCTCGGCGAGGCGCTGACACTCGCAAGCCGCATCATCCTGCTCTCGGCGCGGCCCGGGCGGCTCAAGGAGGATTTCGACGTCGCCATCGCGCGGCCGCGCGATCCCGTGGCCGTGCGCGAGACCGCCGAATTCGGCCGCCTCTATTCCCACATCTGGCATTCCCTCGGCGAAGAATTCCGCCGCACCAGGGCTGACTGACATGGCGAAAAGCCGCACCGTGATCCTGCTCTGGCAACTGGCCATTCTCGCAGCTGTGCTCGTCATCTGGCAGTGGGGCTTTGAATGGAGCAAGGCGCTGCTGCCGAAGGCTTACGTGCCAAAAATCCTCGATCCTTATTTCGTCGCCAAGCCGTCGCTGATCTGGCAGAGTTTTCTGCGGCTGGGCTGCTTCTCTGACGCCGCTGGCTTTGCCGCCTGCATCAAGGGCAACGACAATAATCTGTGGCTCGCCACGCTGGTCACGTTGAAAAACACCTGGTGGGGATTCTTGTTCGGATCTTTGAGCGGAATCGCGGCCGGCCTGATTCTCGGCCGCTCCGACTTCCTTGCCCGCGTGTTCGGGCCCTACATCGTGGCGCTCAACTCGATACCGCGCATCGCGCTGGTGCCGCTGGTCATCCTGATCTTCGGCCTCGGAGATCTCTCCAAGATCGCGACCGCCTGGCTGGTCGTGTTCTTCGTGGTGTTCTTCAACACCTTTGAGGGAACGCGCGCGGTCGATCGCGACCAGATCGCAGTCGCCCGTCTACTCGGCGCCAGCGAATTCACCGTGCTGCGTACCGTCGTGATCCCGTCCGCGCTCGCCTGGGTGTTCGCTTCGCTCCTGCCGGCGGTGTCTTTTGCGCTGATCGGCGTTATCGTCGGCGAATTCATCGGCGCCGAACGCGGGCTCGGCAAGCTCATCATCGAAGCGGAAGCGCGCGCCAACGCCAGCGAGATGATGGTCGCCATCTTCGTCATGATGTTCGTCGGCATTTTGCTCGCGGTCGCCGTACGCTCGCTGCAGTCCTACCTGCTGCGCTGGCAGCCGCAATTCGAGCCGTCGGCATAAGGCTGCAGGATTCGAGAAGCTTCCGTCATGCACTCCTGCAGTCCGGAGCTTGTAGTCGCCATCGATAAGGAGCCACGCGTCGCCGTGCGCGGTCACTAAGGCAGCGAGGCAGCAATGTCTGCGATCGACCTGAACAGGATCAACGGATCATCTTTGGATGGGACGAAGCCGCGCCGCGACGCAGCCGCGTCAAGGTCAACCGCATTCACGACGAGAGCGCGCCCACCGATCAGGCCGGCGGCGGTCACGCAACGCTCGAGCGCATGTTTGAGGAGTCCGGTCCCGACACCCTTGCCTATCCAGTTCTGATCCGTTGCGAGCTGTCCGAGGAGCAGGCAGGGGACGGGGGCCGGGGGCTGTCCGGTTCGGATTGATCGCGGCGAATGCGCAGGCACGATCGCCGTTGGCGCGAGGCCATAATAGCCGATCACCTGATTTGCTTCATGAACCACGATGACGGCGGTGAAACCCTTCTGCTGGTTGGAGAGCGCTCGCGTCTTGAGCCAGCGGTCGAGCGACGGCTTGCCACAGGAAAAGGGTTCGAGATCGTGTTCTGCCGTGAGCGGTTCCGGGCCGGAAATGGCCAAGCCTCAGCTCCTAGCCTTCGAGCTGCCGGTCTCCCAAGGCGCAGCCCGCCGAAAAATCTCCTTCAGCTCCGGCACGGGCTTGGCAGGTTCGGATATCGTAGCGAGGAATGCTTTGAACCCTGCGGCACTCATTCGGATAGGGAGTGTCTCCATCAACACATCCTCTGCAGCGCGAACGGCCGCGTCACGTACGAAATCAGTGCGCGAGCGGCCGCGCAGCGTTGCCGCCCGATCGATGATCGCGATGTCGGATTCGGGCAATCGCATCGACAACGGATGTTCCTTGCGCCGGGCAGCCATGGGCGATCTCCACAAAATGAGGCCCTACTGTAGCGCATTTTGCAATACATGAAAAGTGCCGCTGTGTGGTCGATCTACCGGCTGAACCGCGCCACCAGCTCGACATGCGGCGTGTGGCGGAACTGGTCGACCGGCACGACGGCCTCGAGCTTGTAGCCGCCATCGATCAGCAGCCGCGCGTCGCGTGCGAACGTCGCGACGTTGCAGGACACCGCGATCACGACTGGCACCTTGCTTGCGGCGAGTTTTAGCGCCTGCGCCTGCGCGCCCTGGCGTGGCGGGTCGAACACGACGGCGTCGAAGTCGCGCAACTCCTGCGGCACCAGGGGACGGCGGAACAGGTCGCGCGGCGTGGCCGTGATCGGCTTCAGCCCCGGGGTACGCGCAGCTTTCGCGAGCGCCGCGACAGCGCCGGCGTCGCTGTCATAGGCCGTGACGCGCGCCTTCTCCGCAAGTCTCAAGGCAAAGGGACCGACGCCGCAGAAGAGATCGACGATCTCCTTCGCCTTGCCGACGCGCTCGCTCACCAGCGCGGCCAGCGTCTCTTCGCCCGCCACAGTTGCCTGGAGGAAAGAGCCCGGGGGCAGCGTCACCTCTGCGCGCCCCATGCGCAGCGTCGGCGGCAGCCGTTGCAGCACGAGCTCGCCATGCCGCGTCAGCCGCGCCAGGCGATGCTGCTCGGCGACGCCCGAAACGGCCGCGACCATCGCGGCCGGCAGCGGACCCGATCCGCGCACGTCGACATCGAGGCCGTTCTCGGTTGCAGTGACCTGGATGTCGAGCGGCTTGGTCACCGCCATTTTCGACGTCAGCGGCTCGGCGATTGCCCAGGCCGCATCGAGCGCACCTTCGAGCGAGGGATCGAGGATCGGACAGCGATGGATCGGGATGACGTCATGCGAGCTCGTCGCGGCAAAGCCCACTTTCAGGATCTCATGCGTGCCGAACCGGCCATGCAGTGTGATGCGGCGGCGTCCCGCGCCATGGGCGTCGACCAGCGGCGCCACCTCGCACGCGACGCCGGCCTGTGCCAGCGTCTCGACCACGATGTTGCGCTTCCAGGCCTGGTACGGCGCGGCCGCCCAATGCTGGATCGCGCAGCCGCCGCAGACGCCGAAATGCGGACAAAACGGCGCGATGCGCTCGGGGCTTGCCACATCCACCGCGAGCAGCTTGCGGCGGTCCGGATGATGGCCGGGAACCTGCTCGACCTCGACGGTCTCGCCGCCGAGCGCATAGGGCACGTAGATCGCCTCGCGTTCGTCGAGGCAGACACCGTGGCCGCGATGGCCGACGTGATCGATCTTCAGGCGCTCAACCACGGCGCGCGCCCAGGAAGAATTCGACGTTGCCGTCGCCACCAGTGATCGGCGAGGGAAATACCTCGATGTCGGTACAGCCGAGCGAGGCGGCAAAGGCCGCGATATCGTCGCAGATCTCCTGATGCACGTCGGCGTCGCGGATGATCCCCTTCTTGTTATGCTTCCGCTCCGCCTCGAACTGCGGCTTGATCAGCGCGAGCAGGCTCATCGGTGCCGCCGCCAGCGACAGCGCCACCGGCAGCACCGTCTTCAGCGAGATGAAGCTGACGTCGATGACGACGATATCGGGCCGCGCCGGCAGGCGCTTGCCTTCGTAAGAGCGGATGTCGGTCTCCTCCATCGAGACGATCCTGGGATGACCGCGCAGCGAGGGGTGCAGCTGCTCGCGCCCGACATCGACGGCGAAAACGAGGCTCGCGCCGTTTGCCAGCAGCACCTCGGTGAAGCCGCCGGTGGAGGCGCCGACGTCGAGGCAGACATGGTCCTCGATCTCGATGGGGTAGCGTTCCAGCGCACCGGCGAGCTTGACGCCGCCGCGCGAGACATAAGGATGCGCCGGCTCGGCCTGGAGCACAGCATTCTCCGCGATGGTCTCGGAGGGTTTTGTGACGGGCTTGTCATTGGCGGTGACGAGCCCGGCCTCGATCGCCGCGCGCGCCCGCGCTCGGCTCTCGAACAGGCCGCGCTCGACCAGAAGAACATCCGCGCGCTTGCGGGGAGGGGACATCAGGTTCTCCGGACGACCAAAGCGCTTATGTAAGCAAGCGTCGCGCGGCCGCCATCCGGACGCAAGTCTCGAACGCGGCGAGATCGTGCCAGACGTCGACGGGCATCTTTGCCGGCGTCACCAGCGGGCAGCCGTGCAGCTCCAGCGCGTGGATCATCATGAGATTGTCGACCAGGCCAAAATCCTCGATCGTCAGTCCCTGCGCATCGACCAGGCGGCCGTCCTCGGTCGTGACATCCATGAAGCGGCCGACGCGGTCGGCATAGACGGCGGGATCGTTGGAGTAGGCGAGGCACAGCTTGCCGCGGCCGGCCATGTAACCGAGTTCGTAGACAGTGCCGGGGTCGGCGCCCGCGGCGCGGAAGGGTGTGAGATTGGCGATGATGGCCTCGGCGGCATCCATCATCGCCTCGTTGGCGGTGAAGATCTGCCGCGAAGCATCGGGCGCGGTGAGATCGATCGCGTTGTCGAGGGGATAAAGGCCGTCGAGCCCCTGGGCAGCGCAGATCGCGACCTTGCGCCGGCCGATCTCAACCGCATCCGGCAGGAACACGTCGGGGCCTGCCAGATAGATTTTCATGGGGAACCGTTCAGGAGAATCAGGCGAGCTGCGCACCGCGGCGAAAACTGCGCTCCCTCCCCCGCGTGCGGGGGAGGGCTGGGGAGAGGGTGTCTTCGCAATCGAGAACCCCCAAGAGGGGAAAGCCCTCACCCGGATCGCTTTCGCGATCCGACCTCTCCCGCAAGCGTGAGAGGTAAACAGACTCAGGCGAGCTTGACCGTCTCGGTCTTCACATCCTTGCCGAGCGCCTCGAACACCTTGGCGACGATGCCCTTGGCGTCGAGACCGGCGCGGCCGTACATCGCGGCCGGCGTGTCGTGGTCGAGGAAAACGTCGGGCAGCACCATCGAGCGGAACCGCACCGCGCCGCTGTCGAGCACGCCCTGGTCGGTCAGGAACTGCGCGATATGCGAGCCGAAGCCGCCGACCGAGCCTTCCTCGATCGTGATCAGGATCTCGTGCTCGCGGGCGAGCTTGAGCACCAGGTCGGTATCGAGCGGCTTCATGAAGCGCGCGTCCGCGATCGTGGTGGAGAGGCCGTGCGCGGCGAGCTCGTCGGCCGCCTTCTCGCACTCGGCAAGACGGGTGCCGAAGGAGAGCAGGGCGATCTTGTTGCCCTGGCGGACGACGCGGCCCTTGCCGATCTCGAGGGGAATGCCGACCTCGGGCATTTCGACGCCGCGGCCCTCGCCGCGCGGATAGCGCAGCGCGCTCGGACGGTCGTTGATCGCGACCTGGGTCGCGACCATGTGCACCATTTCGGCTTCGTCGGAGGCCGCCATGATCACCATGTTCGGCAGACAGCCCAGATAGGCGTTGTCGAACGAGCCCGCATGCGTCGCGCCGTCAGCGCCGACGAGGCCGGCGCGATCGATGGCGAAGCGCACCGGCAGGCTCTGGATCGCGACGTCATGCACGACCTGGTCGTAACCGCGCTGCAGGAAGGTCGAGTAGATCGCGCAGAACGGCTTGTATCCTTCGGTGGCGAGGCCGGCGGCAAACGTCACCGCGTGCTGCTCGGCGATACCGACGTCGAAGGTCCTGTTGGGGAACGCCTTGTTGAAGATGTCGACGCCAGTGCCGGACGGCATTGCCGCGGTGATGGCGACGATCTTGTCGTCCTTCTGCGCTTCCTTGACCAGGCTCTGACCGAACACGTTCTGGTAGGCCGGCGCATTCGGTTTGGCCTTGGCCTGAGTGCCGGTCGCGACGTCGAACTTGACGACCGCGTGGTACTTGTCTGCTGAGGCTTCCGCCGGGCCGTAGCCCTTGCCCTTCTGGGTCACGACGTGGACCAGGATCGGGCCGGTCTCCATGTCGCGCACATTCTTCAGAACGGGCAGCAGATGGTCGAGATTGTGGCCGTCGATCGGACCGACGTAATAGAAGCCGAGCTCCTCGAACAGCGTGCCGCCGTCCATCATGAAGCCGCGGGAGTATTCCTCGACGCGGTTGGCGCGGTTGGCGATGATCTTGGGCAGGCGCTTGTTGATCTGCTTGGCCGCCTCGCGCAGCGTGCGATAGGTCTTGCCGGAGTAGAGCCGCGACAGATACGCGCTCATCGCGCCGACCGGCGGGGCGATCGACATGTCGTTGTCGTTGAGGATGACGATCAGGCGGGAGTTCATCGCGCCCGCATTGTTCATCGCCTCATAGGCCATGCCTGCCGACATCGAGCCGTCGCCGATCACGGCGATGACGTTGTTCTTGCCGCCGGCGAGGTCGCGCGCCACGGCCATGCCGAGGCCGGCCGAGATCGAGGTCGAGGAGTGCGCCGCGCCGAACGGATCGTAGTCGCTCTCGCTGCGCTTGGTGAAGCCGGAGAGGCCGCCGCCGGTGCGCAAGGTGCGGATGCGGTCGCGCCGCCCGGTCAGGATCTTGTGCGGATAGGCCTGGTGGCCGACGTCCCAGATCAGCCGGTCGCGCGGCGTATCGAAGATGTAATGGATCGCGGTGGTCAGCTCGACCACGCCGAGGCCCGCGCCGAAGTGACCGCCGGTCACGGAAACGGCGTCGATGGTCTCCTGCCTCAGCTCGTCTGCGACCTGGCGGACCTGCTCGATCTTGAGCTTGCGCAGGTCGTCCGGCGTTCGGATGGTGTCGAGAAGCGGCGTCTTGCTGTATGCGTTCACGGCGATTTCCAATTTTAAGGGCCGGACGACCGTCCGGCGCGAGATGGGTATGCACAATATTGGCGCAGCGCGAGCCCTGACTGTCGGAGCCACCTGCGCAGGGGCAAAGCCCCTTCTTCAAGCTTAAGTGCGCTCCGGTTCAGTCTCTGTGATCTTGTCACTCAGCTCGGCGTCACCCGTCCCAGCCAATTTCATTAGCTATTTGAAGCACTTGCCGTCAGCAATATTTGCTTACGAAAGGCTCTCAAATAGCCATAGTCCGCGCACCTTTACACCAAAGCTGCCGCCAAAGCCAACCCGTTAGGCCCCTGGACAGGGTATGAGCCTGCAAGCCTTGGGCCGGTTTGGTTAACCCCGGCTCCGGGCCGGTGGTTCCATCTTGCCGAGTTCCGCGGCAGGAATTTGACCGCGGGGACAGGAATTTTCCAGTTCCAGCCGTCGCCAGGCAAACTCGCGGGCCGAGGCGTCCCCTAGCGCGACCGCAAGCGCCGCGTCCGGCATGGCCATCCGTTCCCGCAAGGGAACCGGGCCGCACACGATCATGAAGAAGTCGTAGGCATGGGGGCGCTCATTGGCCATCACGAACTGGAAATGGACGCGGAAGAACTGCCAGCGGAACAACTTGTAGTGCTCCGGCGCGATGATCTCGCGAAAGCGCACCGGCACGATGGCGGCGGGATTGCAGCGTGCCGCGCCGACGTCGATGCCGTGGCCCGCGATCGGATCGAACTGGAAGAAGTTCATCACGTCCTTGCGGGCCTGGCAGTCGATCCATTCGATCGAGGGCTCGACCGCGAGCTCGCGCAAACGGTCGCGGAAGTCCTGTGCCGCCGCGTGATAGCCGACGACCGGACAATTGCCGCCGACCGTAAGCAGCATGACGCGGCCGCCGCGTTGCCCGAGCGCAGGATCAAGCTTGAGCGCGCGCGCCAGGATCTCGATGGCGAGGAACGAGCCCGAGGAGTGGCCGACCAGCACGATCTCCTCTGCGCGCGTGGTGCGCGCGACCTTGCACAGATGCTCCGCAAAGCGGTCGATGCGCCGGTCCCACTCCGGCTGGCGGCGATGGGCGAATTCCCAGGTCCAGATGTGGTCGCGCAGGAGATAGAGCACATAGGTCCTCTCCTCCGTGTATTTCAGCGTGGTGCCGAGCAGCGCTACGAACAGTGCGGCGGCTGCGAGCAGGCTGAAGGGATCGGGGACGCCGAATGCATCCAGCCCTTTGCGGAACAGCCATGCGACGCCGGCCGCGCACAGCGCCTCCGCGAGCAGCACCAGATAGGGGTAGCTGACGAAGGTCGCGAATCGCCAGTTCGCCTTGGCGAAGCGCGCGATGGTGCCGCCGAACACGAGCTGGCAGTAGACCCAGAGCGCCGCGAACACGGTCTTGCGGATCGGCTGGGCGAGGTCGCGCTTGATGAAGTCCTCAAAGCGCAGGAAGTCATAGGCCGTGCGGGTCTGCCAGTCGTCCGCGCGGGTCTCGATGCTCCAGGACGCGATCTCGCCTTCGCTCAGATCCTGCGGCCTGCTGATCGTGGTCTTGAGCTGGTAGAGCCGGTCGAACTTGCGCAGCTCGGTACGGAACATGCGATAATATCGCGCGAGGCCGCGCGGATCGTAGCCCTGCACATAGATGATATGGCGGTTCTGAACGCGCACTGACCTTGTGATCCCGCAAGCCGGCCTTGGGGCCCCGTCAGGCGCCCCAGCCTCTCTCCCCCGATTGACGCGCTTCTTCGACGTAAAACGTCGATGTTCGCCCGGACCGTTGGCCCGGTCCGCATTCCCTGCCTCGGGACTATAGCAGTCCGCGGGACAGGCCAAGAGCTATTTGCGGCCTGGCTGCGCGGCCTTCGGGCGCATTCCCTGAATGTTCTGAATGGCTTGGGGGTATCGGGGAAAGGCGGCTACTGCACGTCGAGGGGCGCGGTGCCGCTCGCCTGGCCGCTGGCGTCCGTGGTGATCTTGTCGACGCGGGCCTCGGCCTGGCGCAAGAGTTCCTCGCAGCGGCGCTTCAAGGCCTCGCCGCGCTCATAGATCGCCACCGATTCTTCCAGCGGCACCTTGCCCTCCTCGAGGCGCTTCACGATCGTTTCGAGTTCCTCGATCGCGCGCTCAAAGGTCAGCCTGGTGACGTCGATTTGGGTGTTTTCGGCCATATCAGTTTCCGATTGCCCGCCCTTCGCTAAGTTACGAAGCAAGATTTTGCGGGCGCAATGTGGCGGGTGTCGTCAGGCGCCCATCAGGGCGCCGACATGCGCCGTAACAGATTCTTTCAGTCCTTGCAGGTCATAGCCACCCTCGAGCACCGAAACAACGCGTCCGCCCGCGGTCTTGTCGGCGAGGTCCATGAGCTTCCGCGTGACCCAGGCATAGTCCTCCCCGCGCAGGTTCAGCGAGGCCAGCGGATCGCGGTAATGCGCGTCGAACCCTGCGGAGATGATGAGAAGCTCGGGGCTGAACTTCGTCAGCTGCGGCAGGATCAAATTCTCGAAGGCGTCGCGGAATTCAGGGCCGCCGTCCTCGGAGGCGAGCGGCGCGTTGACGATGGTGTCGTGATCGCCGCGCTCGGAGCGCGCGCCGGTGCCTGGAAACAGCGGCATCTGATGGGTCGAGCAGTACATCACGGTCGGATCCGACCAGAAGATGTCCTGTGTGCCGTTGCCGTGGTGCACGTCGAAATCGACGATGGCCGCACGCTTGATGCCGTATTTGCGCTGCGCGTGGCGCGCGGCGATCGCGACATTATCGAAGAAGCAGAAGCCCATCGGCTTGCCGATCTCGGCATGGTGTCCGGGCGGGCGCACCGCGACGAAGGCGTTGCGGTGTTCGCCCGCCATCACGGCCTCGGTCGCGGCAACTGCGCCGCCGACCCCGCGCATGACGGCTTCCCAGGTACCCGGCGACATCGAGGTGTCGCCGTCGATATAGACTTGGCCGCTGGTCGGCGCGATGTGGCGAAGCTCGGTGACGTAATGCTCGTTGTGGCAGAGCGTGACGAGGTCGAGATTGCCCTCCGGCGCCTGGTCGCGCACCAGGAACTGGAAGCGCTCGTGCGACAGCGCTTCCTCCACCGCGCGCAGGCGGTCCGGCCGCTCGGGATGGCCCTGCGGCGTGACATGGTCGAGGCAGGCCTTGTGGGAGAGAAGAAGCGTGCTCATCAGGTCGGGCTCACTGCGAACGGGCTTTTGACGTCGCTTGGCGCATCCGGCGCCAAAAGGCAATGCAAAACGCAATGTAGGGCTTTGGCCGGGAATGGCAAAGGTGGTCCCGTTCCGGGCCGTTTGATCCGGATCAATTGATGCGCTGGATGCGGGTCGGTGGCAGCGGGCCGATCGGGCCGTGCACCCTGAAGAAGGCAAACAGCGCATCCGCATCGTAGCCGCCATATTGCGGCGAGGTGCCCTGCTTGGCGACCGTGAAACCGTCGCCGCCGACGGCGAGATAGTCGTTGAGGGTGACGCGGTAGCTCGATGCCGGATCGATCGGCTTGCCGTCGAGCGTCATCTTGTCGGTCGCGACGCGCTCGCCGAACGGCTTTGAGGCGTCCCAGACATAGCTGAAGCCATTTGACACCTGGAGTATCCGCGGCCGCTTTGGATCGAGCCATTGCTGCTCCAGTATCTCCTTGAGCTGGCTGCCCGTGAGCGTCAGGGTGACGAGGCGGTTGCGGAACGGCTGGCTCGCGAACACTTCGCCAAAGGACACCGCGCCGTTCTCCTTCGGCACGATGTCGGTGCGGATGCCGCCGGGATTGGTGACGGCAATGACGGCGCCGCCGTCCTTCGCGTCCTTCGTCGCCGCCAACTGCGCATCCGCGATGACGTCGCCGAGCGCGCTCTCGCCTGCGTCGTTGGGCACGCGCGACAATGTCTGTGTCACCGAGCCAGCCGGACGGTTGGCGATTGGGGCTGCGAGCTTGTCGTAGGCCTCGATCAGCGCGGTCTGATCGGGATCCTTGGCGAGCGAGGCGTTCGCGACGATGACGTTCTCGGCTTTCGCGCTGACGATGTCGCGCGTCGTGGAATCGAGCGTGACGTCGATCGCGGTCACCAGCGTGCCGTACTTGTCGCCGCTGGTAACGAGCCGGCCGTCGATGTTGCAGACGTAAGCCCGATGCGTGTGGCCGCTGACGACGACGTCGACCGCGCGATCGAATTTCTTGACGATGTCGACGATAGGCCCTGAAATGCCCGGGCATTCATTGTAGTCGCCGGTCGGCTCGCCGCCTTCGTGGATCAGGACCACGATCGCCTCGACGCCGCGCGCCTTCAGCTGCGGAACAAGCGCATTCACCGTCTCGGCCTCGTCGCGGAATTCGAGCCCGGCAATGCCGGCCGGCGAGACGATGCCGGCGGTGCCCTTGAGCGTCAGCCCGATGAAGGCGACGGGGATGCCGTCGAATTCCCTGATCTCATAGGGCGGCAGGATGCTCTTGCCGGTCGCGGTATCGATGGTGGAGGCCGCCAGATAATGGAATTTGGCACCCGTGAAGGGATGCGGTCCCTGGCATCCGTCCTCCGGATGGCAGCCGCCGTTCTGCATCCTGAGCAGCTCGGTCTTGCCCTCGTCGAACTCGTGATTGCCGACCGAGGTGATCGCAAGCCCCATCGTCGACAGCGACTCGACCGACGGCTCGTCATGAAACATCGCCGACAAGAACGGGCTCGCGCCGATGAGGTCGCCGGCTGCGACGAAGATCGTGTTCTTGCGGCCCTCGCGAAGCTGCTTGACCAGCGTCGCCATGTACTCGGCGCCGCCCGCTGCGACCGACACCTTCTTGGACTTGTCCTCGGGATCGCCGATGCGGATGCCGCCGGGCGGCGGGCGGAGATTGCCGTGGAGGTCGTTGATCGCGAGGATGCGCAGTTCGACCGGCGTCGCGCTCTGGGCAAGAGCGGGCAGGGCGCAGCCGAGCGCCAGCGTGGCGAATATCGGGCGGAGGGAGCATCGCATGGAACAAGATTAGACGCTCCACGCAAAGATTTCACGATGCTTGTTGCTTCAATTCGTCGATCGCGAACGCTCGTAAACGAGAATCCGATTCGTGGCGTTGACGCATCCCTCACCACATGCTGGGGCCAAACCAGCCAAAATGCGCCTGCCGTGCCATCATGAACTCGTATGGCGGCGCGCGCCTCCTTGTCGCCTTGTGCTGGTGCGACGGTCTCGTCTCACGCGCTCTCGCCTTCGGCGCGGCCGGACGCGCGGCATCGGATGGCTGAAATTGCGCAAATGCCTCGCGTGTCTTGTCCGCGGTGGTCGTTGTCGACTTCGGGGTGCTGCGCTCGTCGTTCGCGATCGGAGCAACAACGATGGTCGGCTGGCTGGTGTCGTAGACCACGCGCTCCGGCAATTTCATCTCGGACCGGATACGAATGGCAATGCGATTGGAATCCGCCTTTTCGGCAACGGGAGACGTCGTCACGCAGGCGTCCGCAATGAACAGCAGCACGAGCAGGGCGACGCCGATCAACGCAAAGTACCGGGCCAGGGGCATACGATGCTCCAAGACCCCCCTACCATTTGTGCATGCTCGGCCGCGTTTGTCCGGCACGAGTTGATTCAGATCAAGCTATGTGCATCTTCGCCGCGCCGTCGAGACCAGATGATGGTTGCGCTTCGGCGAGACGTTGGTTGTGCAATTTGTGCCATTCGCCGAGCGACAAAAAGAGCCCCGGCTATGCCGGGGCTCCAGTGGTGGGTAACCAGTGCTTGATTAGTAGCGCGCGGTGACCGGCGCGCCGTAACCGCCGAAGCGGTAGTTGAAGCGCACGGTGACCATGTCGACATCCTGGCTGATCCGGTCGTTGAGGACGCCGGCAAGGCGCGCATCGACCACGGAGAAGGAGTTGTTCGCGTGCCCCATCCACAGATGGTCGTATTCAAAACCAACCGACCAGTTCGGTGCGAAGCCATACTCAAAGCCGACACCCAAGGTGCCGCCCCAGCGCGTGTTACTTGCCGAGACCAGACCGAGCCCGGTGATGTTGTCGAATATAGTAAGGTTATTGCTGGTCACGGCCGCGCCGCCCTTCACGTAGAGCAGTGCCGCGTTCCACGCCCAACCGATTTGACCCGTGAAGAGGCCGATGCCGTCGGTTTTCACCGTGGTTGAGAGCGTCGGATCGAGCAGGCTGACGCGCGTGTTCCTGAGGTTGGCCCAATCGCCTTGTGCCTCCAACCCGAACACAAACTGATTGGTTTGCCAGCGATACCCGATTTGTCCGCCGACGACGCCTCCGGAACGATCGCTGCAACCGCTGGCGACTGTTCCTAGAACGGTGACGAAATCCAAGCAATTGTGGCTCTGGCCCCATCCGCCATTGGCGCCGATGTAGAAGCCACTCCAGTTGTAGATCGTCACCACGGGCGGAGGCGGCGGTGCCTTGACGGCCATGTCGGCAGCCGATGCGGGAGCGGCCATGCCCAAGGCCGCGAGGCCGACAGCGGCCATTAATAGTTTCTTCATCCTGATTGTCTCCATGTCCCCTAGTGCGGGTCTTCTTCAATCAATAAATTCGTGTGCACGATCGCGTGCACATCTCTGCCATTCCAGCCTCAAGTTTAGTCGCGCCGCGTTTAGGCCCCCGTAACAAAATGGCAACACTCAACCGCAATCGAAAAACTGCGCGACTCATGATCGGTGCGCGCTCAGCCATCATCATCGGAAGGAGCCGCGCGTTGTGTTGAATCCTCCTGGCTTTCCGCAAGCCAGAGATGGACGCCGTTGGACGGGATGAGACGCCTCGGGGAATGGGGATTTATCGTGCCTGCGAAAACGATCAGTCCGTCTTCCAGCTTTGCACGTGCGAACATTTTGGCCTCAGCTTCCGTTGCAAATGTTCTGGTTTCGCGCGGGCTTCGCCTCTTGGGCAGGAGACCGGTCTTGCGGCTCTCGAAGGTGACGTACCAGGTTGGCTGCATTTCACACGACGCGTGGGCGAATATTGGTGTCGGGGGCTGCAGTTCATGCGAGGAGCCGGGTCCACCTTTGACCTAGGTCAATCGATTTTGTTCCTTCCTGGCCATGAAGATTGGCCTGACGTGCCTGGACCCGACCATGCCGAGGCTTTCCGAACCGGCCTATTTTCTTGCTGTGATCATGACGATCGCGACCACGGCTGCGAGCGAAGCAAAGGTGTTGCGCGACAAAGGCAACTCGCCGACAGTCTTGATTTTCAAGGACGCGGAAGCGCTCAGTCGCTTCAGCAAGCTGGCCGTCGCCGCTTCGCAGAACGAAAGTGCCGTGGGGCCTTTGCTCTCTTGCAGGGCTCCGCAGGGCAGCAAGGTCGATGTCCTCGGCAGCGGATATCGAACGGCGTTCGTTCGCGTGGTCGACGGCATCGCCGCCGGTTGCGAAGGAACGGTGTCGCTGGGAACCTTGAAGGACCAATAATCGGCGCCGTCGTGTCTCCGGTAGCCAAGGCGTCGACGAGGTGGTGCGAAGCGAAGCTTGATCTAACCCAAGCCTCGCATCGATCAGCGTTGAAAGCGTGCAAAGGGTCGCCGTCTCAACACGTGAGCCCGGAAGCTCGCCCTCATCCGGAATTCAAACCGCGCTTGAATTCCGACCTCTCCCCGCAAGCACGGCGAGAGGAAGTGCCTAATGCCTCTTCCTCGCGAAGAACGCCTTGAATGCGGCGATGGCTTCCTTCGAGCGTATTCGTTCGCCGAAGAGATGGCTCTCCTGGTCGATGCGGCGCGTCAGTTCCTCCGGCGGCAGGCGCAGCAATTTGCGCGAGATCGCGACCGCGTCCGCCGGCAGCTTGCAGATGTCGCGCGCCACCTTCTTGGCCTCGGCCTCGGTATGTCCGGGTGAGACGACCATGTTGACGAAACCGGCATTTTGCGCCTCGGCGGCGGTGAAGGTGCGTCCCATCACCAGCATCGCGAAGGCGCGCTGGTAGCCCATGGTGCGCGGCATCAAGAGGGTTGATGCGCCCTCCGGGATCAGTCCGAGCGGGACGAACGGCGTCCTGAAAGTCGCAGCCGTCGATGCGAGCACGTAGTCGCAATGGAACAGCATGGTCGTGCCGATTCCGATGGCGACGCCGTCGACGGCGGCGATGATCGGCTTCACATTGTGGGCGAGCGAATAAAGCAGCTTGATGGCATTGGAGGCTCTCGGCGTCTCGGGGCTCGCCGTGGCATCCGCCAGGAACTCCTCGATGTCGTTGCCTGCGCTGAAGGCGCCGGAGCCGCCGGTGATGATGAGGCAGCGGATGTCCGGGTTGTTCTGCGCCGTGTCGATCGCGTGGCCGATGTCGCGGTACATGGCTTGCGTGACCGCGTTCCTCTTGTCCGGCCGGCGCAGCGTGATCACGCGCATCGCGCCTTCGTGCGTCACAACAATCTGGCCGGCCATGCTTCCCAGTCCCCAATAACGGCCCGCAGCACCGTTGCCGCCAGCCTGTCGTTTTGCTGTCAGCCTACATCATCTTGCGGAACTGCAAAACCTGGGGTTGCCGTTTTCAACGGTGGGGGCGGTGCATCCCACCCCCTCGCGGTTGCGCGGGGATGACGGAGCGAACAGTGCGCAGTTCTTACCCCAGCAGCACCGCGTCGGCAGCCGCGACCGACTCTGCGCTCTCCGTGACGGTGCGCTCCAGCGAGCTCGCCTGCACCGTGATGTTCTCTGCGAAGAAGCGGGCGAGCGAGACGTATCGGGGCGCATCGAGGTTGCCGTCGCTCTTGGCCGCGAGCGCCTCGCTTGCCAGCATGCAGCCGCCGAGCGTCGCACCGAACTGCTGGAGATAGGGTGTGGCGCCGGCGAGTGCGTCGTTCGGCGCCTCAGCCAGCCGCTCCAGGAGCCACTTGCTGGTGCGCTTGAGCGCGTCCAGCGCCTCGCGCAATTTGACGCCGGTGGTGCCGAAGGCGGGATCGTTGGAGGCCTCGACCTGCTTGATGATGCCGGAGAGCTCGCCGAGCAGCCCCCAGACTGCGGTGCCGCCGTTGGCCGCCAGCTTGCGCGTAACGAGGTCGATCGCCTGGATGCCGTTGGTGCCTTCATAGATCGCGGTGATGCGGGCGTCACGGTAGTGCTGGGCCGCGCCGGTCTCCTCGATGAAACCCATGCCGCCATGCACCTGGACGCCGAGATAGGCGACCTCGTTGCCGACATCGGTCGAATAGGCCTTTGCGATCGGCGTCAGCAGCGCCGCGCGCGCCGCGGCCTCGACCCGCACGCCGGGATCCCTGGCGCGCGTCGAGACGTCGATTGCGACTGCCGTCGCATAGCAGATGGTGCGCGCGGCCGCGGTCTGTGCGCGCATCCGCATCAGCATGCGCTTGACGTCGGGATGCACGATGATGGCATCGGAGCCGTCGCCCCTGTTGCCGAGGGCGCGACCCTGCTTGCGTTCCTGCGCGTAAGCCAGCGCCTGCTGATAGGCGCGGTCGGCGACGCCGACGCCTTCGAGGCCGACGCCGAGGCGGGCCTGGTTCATCATCGTGAACATGCAGCGCATGCCCTGGTTCTCTTCGCCGATCAGAAAGCCGATCGCGCCGCCATGATCGCCCATGGTCATGGTGCAGGTGGGGGAGGCGTGCATGCCGAGCTTGTGCTCGACGCCGCTGGCATAGATGTCGTTGCGCGCGCCGAGCGAGCCGTCGACGTTGACCATGAATTTGGGAACAAGGAACAGAGAAATTCCCTTGGTGCCGGCGGGTGCATCAGGCAGGCGCGCGAGCACGAAATGCACGATGTTGTCGGTCATGTCGTGCTCGCCATAGGTGATGAAGATCTTCGTCCCCTTGATGCGATAGGTGCCGTCGGCCTGCCGCTCGGCGCGGGTGCGCAGCGCGCCGACGTCAGAGCCGGCCTGCGGCTCGGTGAGCTGCATCGTGCCGGTCCATTCGCCGGTGACGAGTTTTTCGAGATAGATCTGCTTCAGCTCGTCGCTGCCATGCGCCTCCAGCGCCTCGATCGCGGAGGCCGTCAGCAGCGGGCAGAGGCCGAAGGCGACGTTGGAGGCGCTCCAGATCTCGGTGCAGGCCGCGTTGATCGCGAGCGGCAGGCCCTGGCCGCCGAACCCCTCCGGCCCCGACACCGCGTTCCAGCCGCCGTCCGTCCAGCGCTTATAGGCATCCGGCCAGCCGGGCGCGGTCGTGACCTTGCCATCATCGAGCTTGATGCCGTTCTCGTCGCCGACGCGGTTGAGCGGCGCAAGAACGTCGGTCGCGAACTTGCCGGCTTCCTCCAGCACGGCAGCTGCGATATCGGCGTCGAAATCGCCGTAATGGCCGGCCTCCACGGCGGCCTTGAGGCCCGCGCCGTGATTGAGCGAAAGCAGCATGTCGTTGATCGGCGCGCGGTAGGTCATGGCGTACTCCCGGAAACCTCGTTGCCGCCGTATTCCCACGAAACCGCCGGGGTCTCAATGGCCGGGAGGGCCAAGTTTCGTGACTGGCAAGCCAGGCCGGGCGCGGGCAGGGCGCCCATAATAGAGTGGCGCAAACGCCCCCGCCGCCGGCCAATTTGCGCGCGGAGGCGGTTGAAATGGCCGGCTACTCTCTGTAGACCGGCGGGACCCGAAGGGAATCCGCGGTAGCCTGTTCTGGCGCCGTTCCCGAAGGCGGTGTTGGGGCGTAGCCAAGCGGTAAGGCAGCGGATTTTGATTCCGCCATTCGGAGGTTCGATCCCTCCCGCCCCAGCCAGAACCAAGCTGCTGAATTCATTATTTTAAACAGATCTACGTCCACCAATTTCTGAGCGCGTTTGGAAACAGAGCCTCTCAGGCTTGGTTGAAAATCGAAGGTATCGCGCGCGTTGTCCTATATCGGGTTATCTCTTTTCGCTCGTCTCAATGTATATCGCGGAAATTGTCGGGGAGCAGGTCTGTTTCATACTGATCGTAGGATAGAGGGCCACGGCGAATAAATCGGACAACCAATCGATGCATTTGTACGTATTTGTGTACGTATTTGGCGTCGAGCTGCAGCCTGCCCAGCGAAGGGCGTTCGAGCCGCGGCTACTCTGTGCAAGTTCACGAGCCGCGCGATGGAATTGTAAGGTCTCTTAACGAGGCGACTGAGTTACTGCACATCTCTAAACGGAGGCCGCCAACGTGTCTTAATGCAGGCTGCGGCCTTGACACCACGATGCAGCGTTATCGCTTCTATCTGTTGGACGAGCTCATCCGCGCGCGCCTAACCAATCGTCGGACATCCTGCTCGGCCCATCACGTTGGCTTTGGCGTTTTCATATTGGGTCGGTTTAGACCAAAGTTCTGGCTCGATCCGGCCGGACCTGCGGTCCCCACTCAGCGCTTTTCGGTCGAGCTCACCTTGCTGCCATTCCCGAATGTAGTCGAACAGGGTCGTTGCATACGGCCAGAATCTGCCGACCATTCTCGACTGGCATGTCGGATGCCATCATGCCTTGCCCGCCGACCAGGGGTCCTTGATTGCGCCCCTCGCCATTTCGATCTCGGCTGGCGACGCCAGGCAGCTCAATTTGGAGATCCAGGCTCGTCTTGGATTTCTTGAGGCAAAAGCTATGATATCCCGCATGACCAATGCCAACGTTGAGCTCGACGCCGGCACCAAGACATTCGCCTCGGGCCTCCTGCCGGATTTGATCGCTGCACTTCGCCGCAGCCGTAAGGGCGATCTGGTGGCAGTAGTCAGCAGCAATTCAAACATCGGCCCCGAGCTCGAGGCATGGTGTCGCTTCACCCGCAACAGTTTGATCGACACCGCATTCGAAGACGGTCGCACCAGATGGGTGCTCCGATACGGAGAGGCTCCTGAAAATGTGGGAGAAGATCGGCCTGTCGGCTCTCGCCTATGGCTTTACACCAACTTCGACTGCAACCTGAGCTGCGACTATTGTTGTGTGCGCTCGTCGCCCAAAGCGCCGCGGCGCGCGCTTGGCTTCGAGCGGGTGCAACGCATCGCTGTCGAGGCGGCGGAGCTCGGTGTGCGCGAGATTTTTGTCACCGGCGGTGAGCCGTTCATGCTGCCGGATATTGGCGAGATGCTTGTCGCCTGCGCCGCGGCTGCGCCGACCACGGTCCTCACCAACGGCATGCTCTTTGCGGGACGTCGGCTCGAAACGCTGCGCTCGCTGCCGCGGGAGCGCGTCACTTTGCAAATTAGCCTCGACAGTCCGACGCCGGAGCGCCACGACCGCCATCGCGGCCAGGGGACATGGGCGCGCACCTGGAAGGGAATCGAGCGGGCCCGCGTCGAGGGATTTCGAGTGCGGTTGGCGGCGACTGTTTCGACCGACAGAGAAGCGGAAGAGTTTCGTGACTTCCTTGACACCCATCACGTGAGCGAGGTGAATCGGGTGATCAGGCGAATTGCGCTCCGAGGCTCCGCTACGCAGGGCATCGCGTTGGCAAGGGCAGATCTGGTTCCCGAGGTAACGATCACCGCAGAAGGCGTATTTTGGCATCCGGTTGGCGCTGAAGACAACGACCTCCTGGTCAGCCGCGACATCTTTCCGCTTGCCGATTCCTTCGCGGCCGTGCGCCGCGCCTATGATCGCGAATCCGAGCATCAACGCCGCTTGGCGACGATCTTCAATTGCGCCTGATAGCGTTCAGGGCCGCTTCAAAAAGCCCTGTTGCGCAGAAGCATCCCGCAATTCGGCATACGCTTCAAGTTGAGGCGCTATCCATTGTCGGAGCCCTTCTGCTTCGAGCACGGGGCGATGCGCCGGATTGTCGTAGCTCATCTCAAATAGTGCTTTGGCAAACGCCTGCTCCAACGCAGGGTTGAGATCAGACCGAGCAGTAAACATGCAGTGATTATAGGGCCGAGAGGTCCAGATCTCCGTCAGCGCGCCTTCGGGCACCAGGCGCTCGCTGCGCACGGTACTCCAGAATGGGCTGCCAATGGCGCCGGCATCGGCACGACCGTCAAGTACCGCACCTATGACGTCGGCCTCGCTTGTCCCGGTGTCTCCATGCTTGCCGAGGTCGGTGTTGAAGCGCAGCGATCGGTAATCCTTCCCCTCGGCCAGTCCCTCGCGCTGCAGAAAATAGACGGGGAGGATCGCCGCATGGCCGCTGTCGCGGCTGCCGAGCGCGAGTGTGCGATTTCTGAGATCGGCGAGCTTGGCCACCGGCCCACCCGTGACGGCGACGATCTTGGTCATCCAGCCTATATCGGTGTCGCGCATCGCGATCGGTCGGCAGCGGTGGTCGCTCCAGGCATCGGCCTGGACATAAGCGAGGTTCGTGTTCCACCCGATGTCGATGCGCGGCAGCGGCTCGTCGGGCGAGGCGAGGAGGGCGGCGACCTGCGTCTCGTAGCTCTGAAACAGCACCACCTCGACAGGTAGATGCGCTTCCTCGTGAAAGTACCGCCGCATGCCCTCCCAGATGCTGACCACCCTCGGATCATATGCGACGGCACCTACCCAGATTGTCTGGCTCATGACTGCTCCACCCGCCACGCTTGATATTTGGATGCGATCAGTTCGCTTGCAGACTGCTTCCGAACGCCGCGACACTCGCGTGCTCAGAACAGCGGTAGTCCCAAAACGGCCTTGCCGATGAACTCGCGCAAAACATCGCCCGTCGGCGCCATGATTGCTCCCGCATGGGCATCGCGGAACAACCGCTCGATCGAGAGATGCTTGGAAAACGCTGCGCCCCCACACACTCGCATCGCTGCCGAGGTGACGGCGATCGCAACATCTCCCGCCGCCGCCTTGCTCTCGAGCACGCGCAACATGGTCGCCTCTTGGGGCCGTTCAAGGTGATCGATGAGATCGTCGACGCGCACGGCGAGCCCATCGGTGTCGATCTGCATCGTCGCAAGCTGCGCGCGGAGCGTCGGCAGGCTCTCTCCGAGGGTCTGGCCCAAATGCTCGAAGCGAGCGCTATTGAGATGGGCCGCGGTCCCCGCGACCGCGGCCCGGCAAAGACCAAGCGCGACCGCCGATGTCCCGAGGTTGAACAGCGGAAGCACGACCTCCAGCATCGCCTTGAACCCCGCACCGTCGTCGGTCAGCTGGAACTCGGGTGCGATCTCACAATCCTCGAGGATCATCGGCGCGGAGGCGTTGGCCCGCATCCCAAGACCATCCCAGGCGCCGGCGACCGACAGTCCGATCGTGTTACTCGCAACAAGATAAAGGGTTGAATCCGTTGGGCTCTTGCCTTCAGGCGCAAGCGCCGAGACCACATAGCTTTGCGCGTGACCGGCGCTCGTCACCCATGATTTCTTGGCAGTGAGATGCACATTGACAGCGCTTCGCTTTGCGCGCGAGACTGGTGCCCAGAAGTGGCTGCGCGATCCGGCTTCGCTGAATGCCAGGGTCGTCAGGTGTCTTCCGGCCAAAATGTCCGCCAGTGTCTGCGAGACCGCGGCACCCGGACGAGCTCCCGCAATCGTTGCGGTGGCGCACATGTGCATCAAGTAAACCATCGCGGCGGACGCGTCCGCCTCCGCAAGCGTGGCGATGACGGCAGCGAGCGTCCGAGGTCCGAGCGCCGAGCCGCCAACCTCAGTGGGCAGCGTGATTCCGAGCAATCCGGCCGGACCAAGCGCCGCAATTGCCTCGGACGAAAATCGAGCTTCCTTGTCATTTTGCCTGGCTGCCGGCCCGAGAATGCGATCGGCGATTTCTTTGGCATTCGAAACTGCGGTCTCGTGGTTCATGACAATCCTCGACACCTGCGCACAGCCTGCCAAGTTCGAAATTAGCGAACCCGCCCTTTTCTTGCGACCAATGCTACGCGACCCGCAGCACCGGATCAACACGACCGGCTTCGGGGTATGGCAGAATCTGGATATCCCAGCAGCGTGCAAGGGCCGTTCTTATTACGTCCGTCAAAGCCATTTCGTTACATCCTTCGAAATCTTTTTAAGGCTCGGTGAAACCTTTGGCCTCTTCCGGCGGCAGCTATCCGGTGACGCTTGCCGGCTGTCGATGAGAACGCTACCAATGACCGGCAATGGTGTGACGAGGTTTGTCCGGCGATGGCGGTCAATGATGGCGGGGCCCCGCTGCCGTGAGCGGCGCGGCGATCGGGATCATCGGCAAGGCGCCGCAGCCCGGCCGCTCAAAGACGCGGCTTGCGGGGGCTATTGGTCCTGCAGCCGCTTCCGAACTGTCGGCTTGCTTTCTGCGCGACGTCGCCGCGGCCATAGAGGCGGTACCGGAGGTGCTTGGCAGGCGCGGCTATGGCGTCTACGCGCCGGCCGGCGCCGAAGACGTTATTCGGCAGCTGCTTCCTGCGGGTTTCGGACTGCTGTTACAGACCGGTGAAGATCTCGGACACGTGCTGCTTGGCGCTACGTGTGCGCTCCTCGATGCCGGACATGACTGCGTCCTGCTCGTCAATGGCGACAGCCCAACCCTGCCAACTCGCCTGCTGGTGCAGGCGATCGAAGCCCTGCGCGAGCCCGGCGATCGGATGGTGCTCGGGCCGGCAAGCGACGGCGGCTACTATCTCATCGGCTTGAAGCATCCGCATCGGCAATTGTTCACACGGATCGCGTGGGGAACGGATAGCGTGGCGAGCAGCACTTGCGAGCGCGCCGCCGAAATCGAACTTGCCACAACGCTGCTTTCGGAATGGTACGATGTCGACGACATCCAAACTTTGCGCTGGCTTCAGGACGAGCTGGCCGGGCACTCGACCCGCTTTCTTGGCGGTGGGTTTGCTGCGGCGAGCCGGGCCTTTCTCCGAGCCGCGCCGCTGACAAACCTGTGAAGCCAATGCCAGGGGCTGCTACCAATCAATTCGGTCGACTGGCGCGCTTCGCGGACAACGTGCTTCCGCTTCATCTCCTGGTGGGCATCGGTATTGTCCTCGTCGGCTTGACGCTTGTGACCCCGTTCGCCTTCGAGGCTTTCGGTGACAACGCCTTCATGGCCGCGACTATCCCTGCGGGTCTACTGACGATTGCGGCGACACGGCTCGCCGAGCGCGCGCCAGATAGGCGTGCGCTGTGGCTCGTCTTTGGCCTTGCGATCGTTCTGAGAGGCTATGCGCTGTGGTTCGATCCGATGCTGTCCAGCGACGTCTATCGCTATGTCTGGGATGGCAGGGTTCAGGCCGCCGGCATCAATCCATACCGCTATGTCGCCGCCGATGAGGCGCTGGCGTTTCTACGAGATGGGACGATCTTTCCCCACATCAATCGGGCCGATACCGCCGTCACCATCTATCCTCCGGTGGCGCAATTTTTCTTTCTCGTCGTCACGCGAGTCGGTGAGAGCGTGACTGTGATGCGTGTCGCGCTGCTGGGGTGCGAGTCCGTCACTGTTTTGCTGATAGTGCTCCTGCTTCGGCGAATGGGCCGCCCGCTGACGCGGGTGACCGCCTATCTCTGGCATCCGCTTCCCGTGTGGGAGATTGCCAATAGCGGCCATGTCGACGCGCTGATGGTGGCGCTGATGCTGCTCGGCCTGTGGATTGCGCTGGCCGGTCATGCGCTCCGCGGCGCCGTCGTGATCGCGTTTTCGGTGCTGGTGAAACCATACGTTGCGCCGGTGCTGGCCGGGATCTGGCGGCCGTGGGACGTCAAAATGCCGCTCGTCGTATTCGCCACCGCCGCACTTTGCTATCTTCCCTATTTGTCGGTCGGTTGGAGAGTTCTCGGCTTCCTGACCGAAGGCTATCTGACGGAAGAGGGCATCCGTGCCGGCAATGATCTCTGGCTGTTGTCGCTCTGGCGGCTAGTGTTTGGCGAGCATCAAAGTGATGTCGTCGCGTACGTTGTGCTGGCCGCGCTGATCCTCCTTTTCAAAGGGCTTTCTGTGGCCCGCAGCTCTCATCGCAGCGTCGCGTCCACGCTTGCCGACATCAACATGCTGTTACTCGTCACGCTCCTGTTATTGTCGCCAAACTATCCTTGGTATTTTCTTGTCATCACCCCGTTTGTCGCCCTATGTGGCTCCGCGCCAACATGGGTCGCGTCGATGGGAGCGCTGTTGCTGTCAGAGCAACTCGACTGGGATTTCTACATTCCAAGAATGGTGACCAAGTCGGTACTGTTCGGAGGTCTCTTGCTTGCTTGGGCCTTCATGGCCTGGACGACTCGCATGCAGCGAACCGCAGATACAGGGACATCGGCATGAGTAGTTCCGGCGAAGTGGCAGGTGCCCAGGCGCGCTTCGATCCGCGTCGCTATCACGAGCAGGTCACGGGCGAGCGCACGGAGGTCGCGCAGCGACCGCCGGTTTGCCTTTATCTCGAAGTGACCAATCGTTGCAATCTGTTGTGTACCACTTGTCCTCGCACCTATGAGGAGCTCGAGCCGGCGGCAGACATGAGATGGGACCTGTTCACGTCGATTGTCGATCAGGCGCCCGGTCTTACGCGGGCGGTCCTGCATGGCGTCGGCGAACCGATGCTGGTTGCGAACCTGCCACGGATGGTCAGGTACCTGAAGGACGGCGGCGTTTACGTCCTGTTCAACACCAATGGAACGGTTCTCAGTGAGCGCAACGGCCGTGCGCTGATCGACGCCGGACTTGATGAATTGCGTGTGTCGCTCGACGCCTCAAACCGCGAGAGTTTTAAGGCGATCCGGGGAAGGGATTATTTCGGCCGCATCACCCGCAATGTGCGTGCGTTTCGCGAGCTGCAGGAGCGGGAAGGGCACAGGAAGCCGCTCGTTTCCATATGGCTCACAGGCCTCAAAGAGACCGTCACGGAACTCCCGGCATTCGTGAAGGTTGCGGCCGAAATCGGCGTCAAGGAAGTCTATCTGCAACGGCTGGTGTTTTTTGACGAAGCGGCAATCGGTAAGGCGCGGCCGGATCAAGCCTTGTTCGAGCGCCTGACCGAGGGGGAAGCCGAATGTCTGAAGCAGGCCGAGGATCTGGCGCGCTCCCTTGGCGTGACCTTCAGCGCGTCCGGCGCGACGAGCGAGCCGGGATTAAGTCTGAAAGGCAGCGGTGACAGTTCGCCCTGGTCGCTGTGCCGGCGCCCGTGGTCGCTGATGTATTTCACGGCCAATGGCCGCGCATTGCCGTGCTGTATCGCGCCGTTTTCGCAGCACGGTTACGACAATTATACCCTTGGGCATGCAGGGCGGCAGTCCTTGCGAGAAATCTGGAATGGGCCGGCGTATCGGGACTTTCGCGCGGCGCTGCTGTCCGACGAGCCGCCGAAAAGCTGCGCCAATTGCGGTCTGCGCTGGAGCCTGTAAGCGAGGTGGCCGTCGTTTCAGCGATCATTCCCTGTCTCGACGAGGAAGCGGCGATTGGGCCGGTTGTGACCGCGGTGCTGGCGCAGAATGTGAGCGAAGTTATCGTGGTCGACGGCGGCTCGCGGGATCGTACCGCCGAGCGGGCCGAGGCCGCTGGGGCGCATGTTGTTGTAGAGCCGCGACGCGGTTACGGTCGCGCAATCCAGGCAGGCATTGCTGCAGCGCGTGACGACGCCGACATTCTTCTCTTCCTCGACGGCGACGGCAGCGATCCTGCAGAATTCATTCCCGAGTTGGTGTCGCCAATTGTTGCGGGCCAGGCTGTCTTCGTACTCGGCTCGCGCGTTCGCGGACCACGCGAGCCCGGCAGCCTGGCGCCGCAGCAGCTCATCGCGGCCCATGTCGGCCGGCTGCTCCTGCGGTTCGCCTACGGCGCAAGCTTCACCGACCTGTCGCCATTTCGCGCCATCCGCCGGGACGAACTCAACCGTCTTGGCATGAAAGAGGAAACCTATGGCTGGAATCTGGAAATGCTGATGCGGGTCGCGGCCGCCCGGCTGCCGGCAATGGAGATCGCCGTTGGACAACGCCACCGGATCGGCGGCGTATCGAAGGTGTCCGGCAATCTCATCGCGGGCGTCAAGGCGGTCTGGTCCATTTCGACGACGTTCGTTCGCATCGCGCTTGAGCTGTGAGCTTCTTACAGACAATAGTTGTCGGGAGCGGTCACCAGTGCGTGCCGCAAGCAACGATGTCGCGGGGAGACTTTCGGCCGGCTTCCGGAGGTGGAGAAAACACCGCCAGGTATCCGCCATCGCCTGCGAGCTGATAAGTGGCTATCTCGTGATAGCCGACGGCGGACAGTTCGCAGCGCAAGAGCTCAATCGGCGTGCCATGCTGCGGCGTTGGGCGTTCGAGGTCGACAATTCCGATGCGCGCGCCCGGCTTCAAGGCAGGCGCGAGATTGTAGAGGAAGGCATAGGGCTGGGTGATCTCGTGATACATGTGCACGAGGATGGCGGCATCCAGCGAGGACGCGGGCAGGCGAGGGTCGTGCGGTTCGCCCATCGCGAATTTGACGTTTGTCAGCTTAAGGCGTTCCGTTCGCCTGGCGAGCTCGATGAGATAATCCCGCGTGACATCCTCGGCGACGACGGAGCCGCTGGGGCCGACGAGCGGCGACAGATGAACCGTGTGGTAGCCACTGCCCGCACCAATGTCGCCGACCGTCATGCCCGGCTTTAGTTCAAGGCGGCGGGCGACCTCACCGCCCTCATTGAGGGCGTCACGGTGTTCCTCGGAGGAGCGGCGTGGGCTGACGATCTCTGCAACCGGGCGCCGTGGTGAGGGAAACTCGTTTGCGGCAACTCCGGGCGGAGCCAGGTAGCCGAAGTCGGCGGCGTGTGCGCAAGTTGGACCCAGCGCCACAAGGAGCGTCACTGCACGGGCCAGTGCTATCATGGGGCTCGTCCTCAAAACGTTGGCGACTAGCCCGCGATATTGAAGAACCAGCCGACAAAGCCCTTCCCCTCGCGGACGGTGGGGACGTTGCGGCGCAACCAGGCATCGAGGCCGAGACTCCGGCCGGCACCCTTGAGCGCAAACAGGAACATCAGCAGGGCCAGGCACATATACGTCCACGGCCACTCGGACGGGTTGGCGTAGAGGCCGAGCCAGAGCTGCAGCGTATAGACCAAGGCCAGTACGCCCACGAACCGCACTGCAAGCCCAAGCAGCATCGACCCGGCGAACACAAGCTCGGCCAGAAAGACGATCGGCCCGAAGATCGTCATGTGAGGCAACACCGTGTCCTTCAAAAACGTACGGTGAAACTCGAAGGCCGCGCTCGTCGATTCCTGTTCGGTCCAGTACTGCAGACCGTCAGAAACCGGTAGCGGCAATTTCCACAACATCCCCTGGAACCAAAGGCAGCCGATCAGGACGCGGGCCAGCCAGATTCCCAGGTGTTGGCCGGTCCGTTGCGTCGAATCCTCCCGCCAATTCCGGATGGCCACTACAATGCTGGCAAGCACCAACGCCCAGAACAGTGCTAGGATCAGAAAGCGCCAATTTCCTTGGTGGAGATAGTCATTCGTCGTCGCGGTCAGGAAATGCCAGACGTCGGTGAAGGGATTGGTGGGCATGTGCGCGAGCTCCGAACCAGGATTCCTACAGTTCTTCGACGTAATATTGATTGAAGCGTTACCGTGCGCATCCGTTAGCTAACCAGCGCACCGCCGTGCGGGCGGTCGGGCGATGCGCTTGGCCCTTACTATCAGCGGCCCGGACGAGCCCCTCTGACGGTCACTGGGCGTTGATCCAATTATCGGATCCCGTTAGTTTAACGGACACATCCGTAATGGTAATCCGGAAGGTCTCCCCGTCCACTAACCCTGGATGATCTGTTGAAATCAGGAGTGGGCCAGCCCTTTTGTAGTCCGCATATTTGGCCGACACGAGGTGGGGCGGGTTGGCTGCGCCCCGATGGTAGACGATCTCCTCTATCCGCTTGTCGGCACCAACATAGAGATCCCAGGTGTCGCCGGGCTGGTAGCCGCCCTCTGACGGGTATTTCATCACGACCCGCTGAGCGGACGTGTCACCCGTCGGTCGCTTCTGCTGGCCCTCGTCAGTCGCGGCCGCGCCGTCCCATAGCAGATGGAACGGTAGGAGTAGCCAATACTGATCGTTGGCGAATGCCGGATCGACTTCCTTCTTGACGACATCGCTTTGACTAGAGATTTGTGAGCGCTGATAGGTCACCTTGACCGAATTGCCTTCCTTGTCTTTGCCCTCGAAAGACACCGTGCCGGTCTTCGGGCCCCACTCCCATTTGTTAGAAAGATTGTGACCGCCAGGAAACTCACCATTCCAGGTGTACCGGATTGCCTCGACTTGTCCGAACGAATCGAGTCCGTAGGTCTTGGCGATCTGTTCGGCAATCGCCGGCTCCGCCCTCGATGGCGCAGGAGAGACCAGCAGCATGCTCAAGGCCAGAAGAAAGATCAGATTGAAGTGTCTCGTTTCGCTGCGTGCCAGAATAAGAGTTCTGCTCATATCGAGCTCCCTGATTTTGGATGCAAAAAACGCCGACTGAGCCAAGGCTCGGGTCGCCCAACGCGACTTAGGTCCGGCCGGAACCGAGGCGTAGACGTGGCGACGGAGAGACTATCTATCGCGTTGCGCACGAATGGCGGTTCGGCAGGTACGTCGCGCCTAAGGAGACTACCCGAACATTCGCGCAGATGCAGGAAAATTGCCTGTTACGTATTGTGAGAGACCGTTAGCGGTCGCGAGCCGCGGCAATTCATGTTCCAGGCGGCTGAGATCTGCCTGGCCTTTGCGCGGCCAAAGCGTGACCTCGCCGGAGTGGCAGCTTTGCCGAATATCGTTGAGTTCGCCCCCTGGGCGACATGGCGGGCGTAGCGCCCGGGCGCTTCATCAGTTCCGCCCATGCGTGGCCCATGCGTTCCCGGTGCTCGTTGGCTTACCGGAGAAACCGTTGCCGGGCATCGACAGGATGACGACGTCGAACGCGTCTTCGGCCTTCCCGCCATGCGCGGTTGGATCGGTAGCGGCCCGATGAGCTTGATCTGCTCCAGCACCGGGCGTGGCCAACCATAATTGATGACCAAGGCAAGCGCGTCCTTGTGGCCCGACCGGACATGGATGAAGTGAATGTCGAGATGAGCGTGCGCACCTGCTCTTTGATGGCTTCGCGAATCGCTTTATCGTTCTCACATTGTCAACACTTTGGGGGTTCGATATGGACGACGTTAAAGCTGCTATCGAACGAACGACCGATGCAATGGGCGCCCCTCCGGAAGCACCTGCGGAAGCGCCGAAGCCTGAGATGAAGAAAGTCCGGCACGCCGCAAAGAAAGTCGCTAAGAAGGTCGGGCCAAAGAAGAAGGTCGGTAAGAAGGCCAAGAAGTCAGTCAAGAAATCCGCAAAGAAAGCGCCCAAGAAGGCGAAAGCCAAGAAAAAAAAGACAAAGAAAGCGAAGCGCTGAGGTCAAACGAAAACCTCCTGACGAAGGTCGGGAGGTTTTTTGCTTTCGTCTCTTGGAAGGCGAGCCCGCATCTCGGCGATGGTCATCGCTCGGCTGCAACAAAAAGTACCGGCGATGATCAGCCAATGAGGAAGCTGAAGCTGCATCACCTGGTCGAGCATTCTAGGATCTCTTCGACTTCAGCCCGATCTTGGATGAGCCGCTATTGTTTTGGTGCTTCGGAAGGTGCTTCTGGCGCTGGGGGCTCGGCGGCCGGTGTGGTGCCTCTGAGTTCTGACGGAGCCGCACAATCGCCGGCCCAAATCTTGGTGCCCTTTACCGTGCCGACTAGTTTGCAACCCATCGGCGGCTGCGGCTTGGCCTGCACTGGTCTTTTAGCCGCCTTCGGTGGAGGACTCTGAGCAAGCGCACTCGTTGCAAACAAAAGGGCGAGAAGTCCGACCGCTACCTTCATGATTTTCGTACTCCACTTTCCCCTTTCGCTCGGCCTTCATGGAGGGCGCTGGATTATTTCGACTTTGCCTTCCAGCCCGATCTGGATCAGCCGGCGGATAGCCTCGATTTGATTTACGGGCTCATTGGTCGGCCCAATGTAACATCCGGTCAGGTACTTCAGGAAGGCTTGGCAGGCCTCCTCCGCTTCAGTGAGAGTCTTGAAGGGCGAGCCTATCAATTTGATTGCAGGTCTGTTCGGATGGATGGGACGCCACGAGGCAAGATAGCCGGGTCGTCCGTGAAGACCAGGACCAGTGCGGCTATCGAAGCTGATCACGAACGAAAAGCCGCGGCTGCTCGCGCTCCACACTTCCAGATCGTTCACGGGACTCATTATGCGGCTGAATTGCATGATACATCCGACAAAGGCCCGCACTGCCGGAATAGAAACTGATTTTAGCTGAGTCGGAAAATGCAGCGAGGCGGAATTAACGGCAGTTTTCCCCAAGCTGCGTCGGATGCGGTGGCACGCTAGGGCTGGAAACTTGGGACGGGTCAAGCCTGCGCGAGCGCGTCCATCACCCGGTGCATCGCCGGGTGGGTGCGGTTCTTGACCTTCACCCAATACATCGACCGTCCGGCCTGATACGGCCGGTCCCGGTGCTTCGAGACCAATCCTTCCAGCCCAATGCGGCAGGCCGCCCGGAATAGGTCTGGCCCGATCTCGCCGCTCTCGAAGGGTGCAACAGTGATCCCGTCCGGTCGCCTCGCCAGAAACCGCTCCAGGTTCGACTTGTAGTGCAGCGGCAACTCCCGTAGGTCGTTACCGCCCATGGCGAGAATGTCGAAGGCGTAGAGCTGAACTTCGTGATCGTGCTTGCGGGAGTGGAGCGCAATGAAATCGGAGATTCCGTCGACACCGAGCACCACAGCCTCGCCATCGATGACGAAAGGCGTTTGCCGATTCCTCTGCAATCCATGGATAGCGCTTGGTCCAGTCGCTGCCGTTGCGAGACAGCACGCATCACGATCTTGAGCGCATCATCGGGCAACGGCCGTTGCAGCGCCTACGCCTCATCCCATGGCGCGCGCATCCAGACATCGCGCTATTCATCGGGTCGTTAGGATCACCGGCATCGCCTTCGGATGGATCGGTTTCCCAATGCGTTGGCCTCGGTGTTCGCGCTTGTCACGGCGCTCGAAGAGTTGGTTTCCCGGAAGATCAGCTTGCTTGACATAACTCAAGGGCTGCCTTTGCGGGACAATCTCAATATGGCGGCACGTACGAGATGACGCTCAATCGCAAATGGGGCTGGTGGGAATGGAGGGTAAGTGACCGTTCCGGGAAGACTATTACGTTCGGACGCGTGATTTCGCATTCCGCCGCAAGGTACAAAGCCGCGCGGGCCTTGTTTCAACTATTGCTCACGTCGGGGCTATGTGATCTGGAGAAATTGAAACGCAGGCAGCGTCGCTGAGTAAGGGACAGCGCCCCCTAGGTTCATTTGGGCCCCGTGGTGGATGGGCTGGTCAGACCAAGCTATTCGCGGCGCGCATCGGCCCTTAGGCCGTCGGGCGTAACCTCATAGTCCTCGCCTCGATGCCTGAGCCAGCCTGCCTTGACCATCGCGATTGCGGTCTCCTCGCTGCATAAACGGTGGTTGTCGCCAGGAGAATACAGTTTCCCATTGTGCGCGATTAGGCGACCGTACAGGTGCGCCTGCCTCAACACTCTGCGCATTCCGGGCGAGGGCTTGACCATAGCGCCTGTCAACTTTGGCTGCCCGTATTTGTTCCGGTGAATTTATCGCTGCGCGTCGTCGCGGCGAAGGGGAATTCCCGGAAATCGATGCAGTTGGGCACGGCGAGAGCGACAGCCCGTCACCGAGACAGAAATGCCAATCCACTGTCCCATGCCACAGCAGAAAGGCCGCCCGAAAGCGGCCTCTGAAAGTCTAAAGCGCTGATCTAATAAAGTAGGTCAAAGAACCTTTGGCAGCATAGCCGCCCGCCCCCGGGCTCAACATCGTTACGAATTCAAAGTTCTTCAGCCCCGGTACCAGCAAGGCTACGCTTGGCAGGTGCGGTCGCACAAATGAATTATTTTTCCGGAGAAGGAAGTGCTAGCACCTCAGCCGCACGTTCGGCCGCGATTCGGGACCGAGGTGCCTTAAAGCCAGTCGCGGGACTTGGCGACGATGGCGGAGAGGATGCTGAGGCGGCACCGCAAGCCGGCCGCAACTGGTCCGGGACAGTAGTGTCTCCCAATTCCCACACTGCGACCGGAAAGGCGTCTGTTCGTCGGCTTTCGAACAGACGGGGTAGGCCATCTGTTCAAACCTTGCGGCGTTTTCATACCGATGGATATTTGCGATCCGCTACAGGTGAACGACTGGGGACGGCCCTGCAATTCCACCGTGCCATCGAACACATGGAAATATGGAGCGCAAGCAGCGAGGGCTTGTCGTTCGTGATCAGCTATGAGAGTCCCACCGGCCCCGGCTTTCGCGGGCGCGCCGGCTATGTGGCGTCGTGGCGCCGCGCTATCGGGGGCAGCGGCGCGATCAAGATCGGCGGTTCACCGTTCAAGACTTTCGCGGAAGCCGATGAAGCCTGCAAAACTATGCTTATGCACCTCAACAGAGATCACTGAAATCACGCTCGTTGGCGGAAACATCACTAAATGACCCGGCTCGGAAGTCTCTGCTACGTTGCAGCTTTGTGTTTCGACGATGCTTCATCGAGATTTTTTTTCTCCCCCGGCTGGGTCGATCACTTACCCCTGTTCTTCCATTCAGCCCGAAGTTTACCGACTGCGTGCTGCACCTGGGTCCATGACAGACCAAGGTCACGCGCCGCCTCTTTGCGGGAGCATCCTAGGTGAGTCTCGTAGTAACCGCGAACTCGCTCCATATTGAACGCGGCCGTGTCGTGCACACTCGGACTGAGCTGAGCGCTTGCTGCCGTGCGCGCGAGATCGATGATCCACTTCGGCGCTTCGGCAAGGTCACGCATTCAGCATCCTCCAAACAAGAAATCGTCCATTCCGTTGTTGCCGAATCCGGTGACTGGCCCCTCTGCTTTGTCTTGAAACACAGTGGGACTCTTCGAGCCAGGCCGGATTATCCGAGGCCACTCTGGCGCAACGCTCTCGCCAAGGCTGTGACGCCTATCACGCTGGCCTGCGTCACGACAGCCGCCTTTTTCAACGGAATCGGCCCGTCAGCGAAGTGGCGGCACGTCTTGTTGAGGTCCGCTCAGCGCAGTGAAGCGGTCGAGATTTGCTCACGTTGAGTTCTTCGCATTTTGACCCGGAACGGAGTGCGCCAGGAAAGCTGGCAAAGAATAGGAGGTGAAAGTCCCCCATGGGGTAAGGACT